>JAFLTH010000001.1 GCA_022510525.1 Lachnospiraceae bacterium
TAATAAAAATCCACATCTGTCTGTTCATTTCCCGACACTATAAGGATATCTTCATTCGGAAAAATGCCATTTTCATATTCTTCCCAGATAGAGTCCATCCGTTTTCTTTCTGCATCAGAGAATGGTCTGGAAAACAAATCCGCATGTATCTTTTGGCTGTTGGTCATATCAGCCAAATCCTGTACTTCTGCCTGCGGCATAGCCTGCATGCGCTCTTTAACAACGGGCAGCTTTGCTGCCACCGGCACTGAAATTAAAAGAATCGGGATACAGATAGTTGCAAAGATATATTTTATCTGAAATCTGTTACCTCTTTTTTTAACCGGATCAATGCAGCCACTATCCATCGAAAAATGAATATCTCCATAATATTCAGGCATTTCATCAATTAGCTTCTTTAAATATTTTTCTGTTTTTTTCATTAATGCTCCTCCATCCCATGCGATATCCTTTTAATTGCTCTTTCATATCTTTTTTTAACAGCACTGACACTCATGTTTAAAATATGAGCAATTTCACGGTGCTTCAACTCGCTTATCAAGTGTAAGCTTACAATCTGCCTATCCAGTTCACTCAGCGGTTCAATAAGCTGCAAAAATCCTATATCATTATCACAATTTATTACTGCATCCGGTATTTCCCTTTGACTTAATATTTCTTCTTGAATTATTTCCTTTTTTCTCTTCCTTAGTATATCAATGGCAATATTATGAGCTATTGTCATAATCCATTCTCGCTCACTGTTTCTGAATTGGTAAGATTTTGCATTTTGCTGAACTCTTAAAAAAGTTTCCTGTACTACATCTTCTGAGAGGAATCGGTCCCCTAAAATAGCCAAAGCCATACGAAATACCTTTTCTTTATATAAAAGAAACAGTTCCTCCAATGCCTTATTTTCGCCCTTGCTAATCCGTTTAATTATGTCCATTATACTATGTATCCACCTCTATATAATAAACGTTTATAACTAATAAAAAGAGACATTTTCTTTTTAATGTTAAATGTTTATTTATTTTATTAGTTTTTAATGTGACACAAATGTGAATCTTGTTAAATGTTTACAAAGAAGATGAGGATAATTTATAAATATATGCATATAAATTATCCTCATCTTAATAGTATAAATAAATCTAATGCTTAGGAATAAATTTGTGCAATAGTCAAAAGAAATTTTACTTATAATCGATAAATCGCGCACCACTCATTTCAATATTAACAATTTGGATATGGGATAACATATAATGCATAAACATATCCCTTTGTCTTTGTTTTTTCTCTTGTAATGTAATACCAATCCCCATCAGCATTATTTGAGCCGCTATGAATAGTTACTTCTTCATTACTATACATATACTCCAAAGTTGTAGACGATAATGATGGTTTAGAACGTAAACGAACTCCGTCACCATTTACAAAGCCAGGCGTACCGTCAGATCTTACAGAAAAATGCCCATATGCATCACCAGATTCCTTATCAACCCCAGTGATTACTAATACAATTTCATAATCAGCATTTTTTTCAACAACAATCGTAGCAGGTACAGTTTCATCTGAAACTCGCTCATATTTCCAGTCACTTCTCTCTTGAGCGCTTACTGGAATATACTGCCCACATACAATACTTAGTGCTAGCGACATACATATTATCGCTTTTGTAATTTTTTTAATTCTCATATGGTTATACCTCCATGAATAATATTTGTCAAAATCTTATATTAAAAAAATTTTTTTTTCAACAAAAAATGATTAATGTACAACATTTTATCACGACGTACAATTTCAAATAACCTAAGACCCTGAATCAGCATAAATTGATTCAAAAATATCTTAAAAAATATAAAATATAAGTGGAAAAAACGCGGGAAGAGACAATCTCCCTTTCCCGCGCTAATTTCTGCTTATTCCGCAATTCTTATTATTATATTAAAGTCTTCCGTTTCTTTTGAGTCTTTAAGCAGGACGCTCTCGTTTTTATCCCCAACGAAGATGCTCATAGCTTCTTCTTTATTGTAATTTTCAAGTACCATGCGGAAAATTTTGGAATTGAGAATCATATCTTCAAACTTTCCTTCGACCTTGCACGGCACAACACCTTTGTACGTCTTTGCCTTTGTGCTGAAGCAGAGTCCACCGCCTTTGTTCTTTGTAATATAGACGAAGGGCTCTTCTCCCTGGTTGGCCACATCGAAAACATCAAGGGCCTCCAGAACATCCTTTGGAAGGACTGAAATCTTGCTGATCCGGCTATGCCCATCTGCCATAGAGATTACTCCGCCGAGTGCATATGGGTTATCTCCAGCATCTTTGACCATCACCATAGCGATATCTGCCTCGCTCTTAAAGTACAGATAATTCTCATAGGCGCAGATTTCCGTATTTTCTCCTGATAGAAACTTTGAGAGTATTTTCAGATTGTCTCCATCCACCTGATAAAGAAGTTCTTTTTTCTGCTCCGGGTCTTTCCCCTGCATTGCATCGGACAGTTCATATTTCACATCATCCCCATAAAACGCCAGCTTATAGGTGTCCGTGCTGCTCATCTGGAACTTTCCGTTCTCTATATCAAATCGTATACACACGGAACCGGTTACTTCGTCAGCACCAGCATCGTAAAACCTGCCCGCCTTGAACAGAATTTCATGAAACTTTTTGGTATCCATAGTCGTTCTCACCAACCAGTCGTTTGTCGGCGTAATAATGACAGGTTCCTCCCCGAGTGGTATCTGGACCTGACTACCACCCTTTTTAATAACACAATTCTTTTCAACTTCCAATGTCAAAGGAACATCATTGCCATTATTCAGGACATTCGTGACGTCACACAGCTTTTTACCACTGATGTAGGCGTCAAAATTCTCCTCTTCCATCTCCAGTTCATTAATCAGAAACGCACTGAATAATTGTATTTTTCCATTAAAACTGACTGCCATTCCAATATAACCTTCTTTGATTTTCTGTTTTTTTGTCATGGTCAGCCGTATAGCATTTTCCGTAACCTCCTTTTTTTCCTTAGTAACTCCTACTGCGGGCTGGATCTTTTTCATACAATCCGCAAATCTTCCACTTTCCACTGTAAATTTCATATATTTATCCTCCTTTTTATTGACAGTTGGTTTACCTGCCATTAATTACATCTGTTAAACACTGAACAATGTTGGCATTTTTTTACCTGTTTTCTTTTTCTTTTTTTCATCTTTGCCAAGAATCCCACTCATAGAACCTGTATCCAAAAAGAAAGAAGTAAGCAGTGTATTTGAATCCGTTTTGGCGTCCGTAACCTGCTCTTCCTGCAGAACCTCTTCCTTTACTGCTACCTCATCAGCCTCCTCTTTTATATCAAATATCACTTCCTGCGGCATTTGGGGTTCCTCCTTCTGTTCCTCTATCTGGCCTGCATTGCTCGTTTTTAGGCCAAACAGGTCAAACAGGTCTATAGACTCTCCCGTATCAGACAATAATCCTCCGGAACGGCTCACTTTTGTCGTGATGTCTATACCTGTCAATTCCTCAAAGGTCTTCATCTTTCTGTGTTCCTGCCGTTCCTCAGTGGTTGAATGCCATTGGTTCAGCACGTCAAACATGCTCTTTAAACCTTTCATCTGCTCCGGTGTTTTTTCGGTTACAGCCTGTGCAAGCTTGATCTTAGGGTCTACTCCCTGCGCCATGGCGCATAAGCCTTCCGATGAGAAATGCCCCTGTATCGCGCTGGTGGCTACCTGTTTGCTCGCCACCATCTCTAGCGCATCGATTTGGATAGTCCTTTCTGACAATAAATATATGGTCCGGCATTCTAGTATCTGATTCAAGCGGTAATGACGTCTGCTCGCCTGCCACATGGTAAAAAGATCGTAGCTGTATTGGTAAAAGATGATTGTCGGGAAGTTATACATCACTTCCTTATACTCAAAAAGAAAATCCAGCCCGGTCTTTACGCAGCGCGGGTTTGTGATAAAAACGCGCACTCCCTTTGATGCCATATAGTGCATCCACTCTTCCCGTTCTTCTGCCGATGGACTGCTGCTTTCAAGGACTTCCACTTCTTTCGCCCGCAGACCGCATTCTCTGGTAATGATATCTTTCAGCCGCTTTGTTACCTGAGCCTCTCCTTTTCCGGTATACTCACAGTAGACAAAAACGTTTCTGTCCTCCTCCAGCTCCTGCTTGACAATTTCGCAAAGGCGCTTTTCCTTATTTAACAGCTTTCCTTCTTCTGTCAGGTAAGAAAGATCCGGTATTTCCGCAATGATCCCGCCGTCTATCGGTGACAGGACATCTGAACGTCCATATGGCTTATCCGTATAGGAAAGCGAAAACTGTAAGAAGCTCCCTAAAATGGAATTGCCGAGTTCCAGCTCAATCATTGCTTTCTTCATCTTATCCCTGACATTGCGGTAGGCATCATAAATCTCATCCTCCAGCTCTACATACTCCACTGTCTCATTAAGCGGTGGTAAGTAAGAACTCATATCCGATAAATTTAAAAATACCGCCTTATCCATGAGGAAATCCGTAAATATGCTCAGGGAAATTCCGGGACGGCATTTAGGTGATCCTATCATCCTGCCCCTGGACATGGTGTTATAATTTCCGTTCTTGCCGGTTTCCACCTCATATTCCGTTGCAGTGGTCCCATACCTTTCCACGAACCGCCGTTCCCCGGCTGCATCACAGGTATATCCCATGCTGCACATCTTTCGCGGGTCTAAGCGGAAAAGAAGATAAAAGAAATGGCTGGCATAGCCTCCGGCAATCGTGCCAGTAAGCGCCAACTGCCAACGGCTTGCCTTTATAAGATCATGCATGGCAAGACCCTGTGCGCTTCCGCCGCCCTTATATTCGTGCGCCTCATCAAAAATGGCAAAGTCGAAATAACCTCTAAGGTATTTTTTGATATACCTTGACACTGCATACTTACGCACGCCTGTAACTTTGGGATACGTGATTTCATCCCTGTCGAGACCGTTTTCTTCAATATACTGCTCTTTCCACTTATCATGCACCCAGACGGTCTTTTTGTTCTTCTTTGCTTTGTTCGCCCAGTGTGTCATTTTAACCCATGATTTTTTCTTAATAGATACTGGCTTGAATGATAATGTCTTGTTCACCGGTTTGCATGCCGGCTTCCAAAGCGCAGTGCCGCAGTTCCTGCAGATATGGTTTGCCTTAGTCTGTGTGGCAAAATCTGATGGCTGGAGCGGGTGGTTTTGGTCTGACGGAATACAAGTTTCCGTGTCAGCAGGATATAAAAGCTGACCACATTCCGGGCACACCAGACCCGTTGCATAGAAATTACTTTCTTCAATCTCCCATTCCTTGCTACCGCAGGCGCACTGCGTCATCATAGACAAATGCTGCACGTCCCTGCAATTTTTACACCGCTTAATAATGGGTCTTTTCTTTTTCATTTGTGACGGAATCGGTTCATAGGTATATGAAAGCTTTCCGGTTTCTTTGCTCATTATGTAAAATTCCTTTCCGGTCCTCTCCTTTCCCTGCTTCCTCAGCCGGCACAGTTCCTTGATGTTCTTTATGATTACCACTCTGGCATATGGAATATCTGCCTGTATTGCCTCTTTCCATTTTTTCACCAGATGCGGTGGGCACATAACGATGTTCCGATACTTCACCAGCGAACTGTCCTTATATACCTCTTCTGCAGAAATGTGGTTTGCCTCCATAATCATCTTGTTAAAAAAGCCTTCCGGAATGCCCATCCCCTGTAAAGTCTTGCCGCATCCCATATCTTCGTTAAGGATTGCATAGGAACTGTGTCTCATGCACTCCATAAGCCCGTTAACTATAGCAGCCTGCTGTGGGAAGTATCGCTTTTTCAAAAATGCGATTTCATCCACTGTGTCCTTTAAATCGACCAAAGGGTTCAGCTTTTTTTCCAGATTCTCTATCAAAGAGCTTCCATATTTCATGAAATAGTCGTCCATGTTATCAAACTGTAGCGGTTCCTGCGGTTCTTCCGATATCTTTATCTTTCGGTTCCTTAAGCCGTTTGTCACCAGCTCCTGAAGGATAACATCTGTCATGGACATTTCATACACCAAGGCGTTTTTTGCCCATTCAGGTGCATTCCCGTACACCTCTGTATCAATCTTGTACATATACTCTTTCCCGGCTTCCCTAAGATATGGTATCCATTCGATTAATAACGGCAAATCGAAATGGTTCATCAACCAGTTGTAAATGTCTTTGTCCTGCATCTGCTCCGAAGTAATAATATACGTTTCATTCAAATCCTCCGAGATGCAGAGTGCATGGTTTATGGGTTCTTTCCCTTTCATCAGCTTTGTGTGATAATTGTTGGTCTGTGTTTTAGGGAATATCGTTATATCTCCGCCGGTTTCCTGTTCCGGATACAGATTAACGTTCCCAATGCCGATATTGGCGGTAAACCCCCGCAATGCGATCTCACTTCGCTCAAAACAGGAATATACCAAAGCTACCTTGCGGTAACCTTTGATTGCAGCAAATACATAATCCACATAGGCAAATGCCCCGTTTGCTGAAATCCGCATATAAACATGTCCTCCTTTTATTAATATTTTTGTTCTTAAAATAAAAAACGCCTCTCTTTATGAGAAGCGTTCCTACTGCAGCATTTGGATTTGCCCAGATGATTCTATAATATTGTAACTAATTTGGGGATATGTAATCTCCACCTCTTTCATGACGCCGTTTTCATCTTGCACATACTCACTCCTTTTTGCAATCTTTGCTACGCCGCGCTGTAAATGCAGGTCTCCGTTTTCCGCATTACCGACTAATCCCTGCCCTGCACCGGAGACTGCCAGCAAGTACATATGTCCTTCCGACGGCATAATCGGTGGCCTTGCAAGGTTGTCTATAAGATACGGCGGAACACATATCGCATCCTGCAGGACTCGCGTTAACGGGCTTCTTTTTAATGTTTCCATCGCTTCATCCGCGTGGAATATCCTCGTCATAAACTCCTCGATGCCTTTTTCAGAAGATCTGGGCACTGCTAAGCGTTCGCCGTCATAAGCCTCCGGAATGACAGGCATATCCCTGTTAAGGGAAATAACGGTCCTAAGTCTTTGTTCCTCGTCTTTGTCCCGTTCATTAGATGTTTTTCTCTGTCCTATCAGCACAATCTGCTTGTATTTGTCATATTCATTGTCCTGAAACCGGTACAGAAAGTACGTCTCAAAGTGGCTGCACCATTCCTTCAGCAGTTCTTCCTCCGTTGCTACATATTGTGGAATGACAAACACCATGACTGCCCCTTTTGTTGCATATGGGATTACCTTCCTTAAAAAACCAAGTTCATACCTCGTTTTCTCCTCTGATGTACCATATGGCGGATTCATAAAAATGAAAGAAAACGAATTGTGGCTGATGATCGTGTCATTTAAAAAATCTGCCTTCAGGCACTGGTCAACTCCCTTTGTGTCCTTCACATCCTGATACGTTTCATCGTTAATCTCAATCCCGTAGATTTTCAGGTTTTCCCTTGTCCCCTCTGTTTTCCCAGTAACGGTTAGAATCGCTTTTCCGTCCCCGATTGACGGTTCCAAACAGCATACTTCCTCTTCATCCGGGAACTGCAGAAAACGACTGATATACCTGCAATGCTGCGGATCGGTATAATAAGCACCCATTTTTGCCTCGTTATACCTTGTTCGACTAAATCTTGACTGTTTTTTTACGTCCATTACTACCTCCTTTTATGTTTTGTTTTTTGCACAAAAAAAAGCCCCCTGAGAGGCTTACTACTTTTATTCCCCATTATATAACCTGTTCCCAGGAATTAATGCAACGTCTTTTCCTCTATGGAATAGACTGAAAAATAAAAATAGTTTCCACCATTCTATCATTATTATTTCAATTCTGCAAGTCATTCTCTCCGGAAACCACAAACTTGTCAACTCTTTCTTTGCGTTTTTTCTTTTTCTGCGTTATAATTACATATGAACCTTTTGTAATATTATAAGGAGGTACTTATGGCATACCCTAAACAGTTAATATCGTCTCTAGCAGACAATCTTAATAAAACTTTAGTCGATTTCTTTGAAATAGAGCATTTAAAAGTATTTCCGATTTACAGCAGTCTCAATGACCTGATCGCTGAGACATTATTGGAATATGTAAAAGAAGAGACTGGAAAGTCTGAATTGAAATCCATCCACGGCACACAGGTAAAAATGCGCCGCCAAAAGAAAAATCGCTGGTTAATTGCACTTGAGGAAAATATTGGCAAATATGAAATAACGAATAAAAAGCATCCATTTTATTCCGTCCAACATGATTATGAAGTCCTGCCCGGTCACAGTTTCCTAAAATTGTATGATGCCAAAGACGTAGATTCAGCTATTAAGAAATGTAATGATTCTATAACACAGTGGACAGAAAATGATCAAGCCTTGTTGATTGAATATCCTTTGATTTCCAACAAGACAAAAAAACAGATCCTCTCTTCTTTCCGAATTGATTTGATCATCAACCTGATTGACAGCATTATTACTTACTGGGATGGTAATATAGAAGCTTACTTTGCAAAGAAACCTGAAATCTTATTAGATACACCGTTTTTTTCACCTAACCGTTACTCAGTTCCTCTACATCAATCTGTTGATGCTTATGTTGCGGATTTAATAAGCTTTGATGCAGAAAATACAGTATTCCAGATGCTTGTAAGTGGCGATTCTGAGCACATCGAGGACCGACAGAAAGTAAAGGTATTCGACTCCAAGGATAACCAAATCCTTCTGACGCTGCTTAATAACATAAAATTGGATTTTTATGAGAGCAAGGCCATCACAATCGAAATCGGAACGCTGGCAAAAGCCCTGAACAGCCGCCCTAACAAGCATTGTTATGAAGACGTAAAGACTAGGCTCCACACAATGGCCGGAACTACATTCCGCTTATACCGTAAAGATAATCCGGATGAAGCTCTGCTTACATTTAATTTCTTTGATAATGTGATGACACCAGAGAAAGATGGCAAGGAATATGCCATTGTCACATTCGGCAATATACTGTTTGATGCTGTCACAAAAAAACAGATGATCGCCGTGACTGCCAGCAGTTACAATTCACTGGAGCTTGACTTGAGTAGACTTTTGTATCACAATCTCCAAAAAGAACGCATTACACTGTCCTCATCTTCCGCCCCTGATGAAAACGGGCATCTGGTAAAGAGTTATGACTACTCCTATTTTCAGCGTATTATACTCTTCAAAAAACGGAAGAAGGCAGACAATATTTTACTGATAAGACAGACACTGGATGAATTTGTGGATAAGAAAATTGCACTTGCAAAGTACGAATATCAGCAGAACAATGGGTTGTTTACTTTATATTTTTTCAATCTTACAGATGATGAGAAATCAGATCTAATTCCCAAAAACTATGAACCTGGGAATGGCACTCAAATGGAACTTACAGATATTTGGGAATAAGTTTATTTTTGTTGGGAGTGTTGCAAAATAGCTCAATTTAGACTACTAAGCTATTATGCGACGCTCCTCTTCTTGTACCCATCCTTTTGTCAGATTATAGCAAATCGCTTTCTAAAACCTGCTATCTTGGCAAATCCACTGCCGGATAAACATGTATCTGATATATTTTACATGGATATAAATCCCCTGTATAAGAAAAACTTCTCTTATTCTCATTATCCAATCTTGTTCGCTAATGGCATTCCCTCTTTCTTTTATATTTTGAAATACACAAATTTATACATAAAAAGCACCTGAGCTTATAACCCAAGTGCAATCCTATTATTTAGTTACTACACCTATTTTCAAGAATTAAAAGAAATTGTACCGTCTATTCCGATAATATTGAAAAGTTTAATCAATATAAGGATATTAAAATATATCGCTTTTCTTGTATAGTTTTTACTTTGTTTTGTAACAGGTTTCTGATCCCAGTCCGGGCTAAAACTGACCCATGAAAGACTGAAACGAAGATTTTATTTAAATTGTATTGCATAGCAATAAAAATTTTTCTTATCATAGTAATTGGACTTAAACTAACTGTATATATGACATTCAAGCAATTATATATTTTAATCCTTGGTAAGGTTACAGTAGGCGGGAACTATAATTCGGCACGTGACAGTGGCAGACGGCTAGATTTTACCCGCCTATCTCTGTCTCTTTACATAAAATTAAACTGTAATGTATCAGATATACAATCATTTAAAATATATAAAAACAGGAACTGTATTGATACGGAATATTTTACCTGATTTTATATTGCTATTATTGAAGCTCATCATGTTAATTCCTACTTGGATATTTAATTTCTGTTGATGTGAATATATCATCAATAGAAATATTGAGATGTCCGCTGCTGTCAATGGCATACTCGTTGCCATAAACAGAAAATGTATCCCCTTCTTTATAGCCGATTGCTATCCAGTTCATTTTGTTCAACCGTTTTATCTCTGCGTTAACGTTTATGACCTTACCAGATTCCTGCAGTATATAAGTATGTTTTCCTGCTCCCGCATCTATGGAAAAGAAACCTGGGGTAATTCCGACTTTTTCACAGGTCGATAAAACCTCATCTCTGCTATATCCCCACAGATCTATTCCTCGTGCCAGATGCGTCAGAATATTCGACGCCTTTTGCATCTCCCACTTATAATTTGTCCCTTTTTGTCCTGTTTTCTCTGACAGTAACGACTCCGAAGCTGCATATCCAATTCTTCCATTTTTGACAGTCCACGCGTATCTACTGCCACTTGATGTTGTCCATGAATAATAACTTTTATTATTCAGAACCAGAGAATTGTTTACAGCACGAATGCCTGGCAAAGAGTTTGCGTTAATCTTCGGCACTGCATAATTTGGTACTACCTGGCTACTACCATTATAATCAAAACAAATCACGCCATAATCCTTAAAATCAGGGTTATATCCGCAGGAAACATTCTCCCCAAAATTGATTGCAGCCAGAATAGCACTTGGATTATTATAGTTTGCAAAATAATAGGATAATTCATTTGCAGATACATTTGCGCTTTTGTCTATCAGTGCAGCTATGGATTTCTTTGAAAAACTCCGTGCCGTATCAGAAATAAATATACTATCTCGATTTTTATTATTTCCTCCCCCAAGCAATATCTGAATCGCTTTTTGATGCATTGTCACTTCTGACTGTTTTGAATATGCCAATAGCCGGTTTACTGCATTAACATCTGTCACTGACTTCATGATTACCCTCCAAAAATTTTAATAATATTATTTTTTCATCGTCATTATATCCTTAGTGTATCAGCTATAATAAATATTAGCTGATACACTAAGTAACATATTATTCAACCGGTAAATCGGGTGCCACATATCTTATTGTCATAGTTGGAGAAAATGTTTTGCTGGACGAACTAGTAGATACAATTTTTGCTCCCCATTCTTGATCCAATGATGAAGCAGTCTCTGAAACCGGCAAACTATATGAAAATGTTGATTTTGTTGCTACCCAATGGCCATAATGCTTATTATAGAAATATCTTTCTGAACTTACAGAGGACGTACATCCGCCAATACTTATTTCGTATCCTATCGCATTTTCCGGTATGCTGGAAATTTCACTAAGGTCAACTGTATCATCCCACGTTCCTTTAGCCGCTAATGTAGTCGATCTAAATGTATGCGTATAGCTTCCAAGTGTATATTGAGGATTACCAATGGTAAAATAGTATGTTGAAGAAATGCTTGTTGTATCATGATATACTCTTAAATAATATAATCCACTTTCTGGAACGGGAACACTGTATACATTTGTATCTCCATACTTCTGAAATTCAAAAGTTGTTAAAGGTACAACGGAATTTGAAGAAGTATACAGCTCCACAGTTATTGTACCTGATCCAACATTCAAATCCAGATAGTTTTCATCATCTGAATATAAATAAACCTTATACCAATCCTCATCATCATAAGACAATGTCCCTGTAACATAACGATATACCGATGTCTGATTGGAAACATACTGCGCCGGCGTCTGTGCATTTCTTGTAATAAGTTGTGCTTGTTCATAAGAGTCATTCGGCTCGGCGTCAGTATAAGCTGTTGAAGCATATACTGTCTGCCCACTAAAATACAGACTTGCACTTAATGCTACTGCAAAAGCCAAAGATACTCCAACACATTTCCTAAGCCACCTATCAAATTTTCTTTCTGTGATTTTTTTAGTTTTCATGTCAATACCTCCTGATTTTTAATTTGGTGCAAATAACAATACACCTTTGTAAGTTAGTAGAAGATCTAAGAATCTTTTGTAAAAACACCTTTCCGCAGTTCATTCGTCATTCAGAACCGCATCGCTCCACCGAAAGGTTTGAGCGATTTATATTATTTCTGATATATACTTAATTTTTCACCTCCCTATTAAGATAAATAGCCATGAGCAGAACTACATATATTTATCTTTGAATCAATGTGTTATTCACATCTCTAAAGATAAATATAGCTACTATATGACTCGTCGGAATCACATAATTTTTTAATAGCATTTTACAAACGTACAACTTTTTGTTCTGACGTACAATGGATACATTCCAGTTTATATATTTATTTCTTCAACTTTCCCCATTTTATTGCTGCCCATATAAAACATATGTTTAAGAATACCTTCAAAAATATCTATTAATGCAAAAAACCGCCCCATAATAGGAGCAGTTTTGTAGTTCTGTCTTGTACTTTTTATCTTCATCCCTGATATCGGCAGGAAGGTACTTTGAAACAGTATCATATGATATTTCATTTTGCAGAATGACTTTGTCTCCTTTTGACGGTTTGCTCAATCCACAGTAATAATCGTCTCTATATATGCATTAAATTCATCTAAAAGCTTGAGCAAATCATCATACTGCTCCTTCCGTTCATCATTAGCAACGTTGATTATAAAATTAAATAATTGCACAAAGCAGCAGTATGTCTCCGTATGCTGTACCATTTTGCAAAAATTACTGTAAGAAATTATACCTTCGTGCTCGTCTCCGCAAAGCATCATCTGTCCAATATCATACTGTATCACATAATAAATGCCATAGTCTCTGTTTAAAATCTCTTGTAATTTCTCTATGTATCCTAATATTTTTCTTCTATGGCTATTTTTAAAATTAACAAGGGTCATATGCTGCTTCACATGATAAGAATGCGCAATCAGGCAAGCTAGCAGATAACAGGTTGAGGCCAGATTGGCTCCATGTTCATAGTACCATTTCAGTTCTTTACCCTTAATGTCCCTTATGCTTCTTATTATCTGTCCATTAATTACGCGTATAGAATTATTTTCTCCCTTCTTCTCTTTACGCTCCTTATTGTAGCGCAAACGAGTTAAATTATCCAAAATTTGCTTATTCAGCGGCTCAAGATATCTGGAAATATTTTCTTTTTTCTTTCCTTGAATCTCTCTTTTATTGATAAGAAACTGCGCCGCAATCTGTGTAATACAAGTAGAAAAGACACCAATTAAACCTATTAAAATTTCATTTTCCATACAATTCAACTCCGTCATTTGTTTCATATATTCTTTAATCTGTGTTTCTACACATACCTCTGTATCTCCTCTAGGCTGGCATGCCGAATATTTCTCAATCGCTTTATCCAAAGCCGCCTCATTGTCCCCCCGTCATAGCTATTTATCTATTGAATGCGTTTACCCGTTTTTGCTTACCAACTCTTACAAAACAAAGCTGTCAACCGCCCCTCCGTTATACAATCGCTTTCATCCAGACCTATAGTATAGCTGCCTGCAGTTTCGACAGAGCGCGGATATACCCGATGAACGAATCTATACGCTTCTCAAAAGAAAGCAGCTCAAACAGGTTGGGTTTTGTCAGCGGTTCAAGCGTGTAACCTGTAACTTTCGCACCTACACGCAATAATACACTACACAGCTAGTCGCCTTTGAAGCCGGTATACCTGTCACCAAGATTCTTTTGCTTTGGTAAAAATCTGATAATTCATTCTCTTCCTCATCTTATCTTCCTATTGTCCAATCCTTTCTAATGCCCAGGTCGCACGCTTTCTAAGTTCTTCGTTTACAATCGGTTTCCCATCCACACTCAGATATCCATACTCTCCTGTTTCTAAGAATTTACGCATACCTTCTCTGTTTACCCAAAAATAAATTCCCCAATGTTCAAAATCCCATTCCTCTGAAAATTCATTACATTCGAAATCTACATAAAATAACTTCTGATCCTTTACAATAAAATTCTGAGGCATATAATCAATATTTAAGCAATTTGCATATAAAATCCGGCACATCTTCCGCATCTGCACAAAATATGACAACGGAAGATCTTGCTGTGCCAACATCTCAGCCAACGATGGGCCTTTTATATACTCCTTGAGCAGATACTGCTCATCTCTGTTAAATCCGAATAACTTCGGCATCGGAATCTGTAATTTCCGCAGAGTTTCATAGTCCCTTAATTCAGCTTCTAACTTGTCGCTTCCAAAATTATAAACTTCACATTTTTCATAATGCAGCTTTTTCAAAACGGCAGGATGCTCTTTATATTGAACCAGATAAGAATATCCGCCTTTTCCCTTCCCCAGAAATCGGAGTACTGATATCAGATTGCCTTCAAAGATTATTTTATCTCCAATTTGCAACAAATCATCACCTTCTCTGATGTGCAGCAGCACAATTTTCACACATTTTATGTTATAAGGAAGTGTGTTGATGCGCACCCCCTCATTAACTGAATACATTTTCCTTTCTGACAAACATAATGTACACACTATATCAAATGTAAAGCGAAAAAACAATATAGGTCAAATTGCATTTTTTGACAAAATATTTGCATATTTTGCTTATTTGCATGCATAGGTTTATGTTATATCTATTATGATACGCTATGATACTCGTTTGCTATTACAAAATCTCTATGACAAATATACAATTTAATCAACTAACACCAACTATTATGCTCTTTGTTACAAGTGATCAAGTAGAAGAAAACTCTGGACATCTCGAAATCCGCTTAGATGAAATACTAAAAAGGAATCAGCAAAATAAGTTATGTTATATGCCGGAAATGAACTGGAAACAGATTAATAACTACTGCATCAACAGCATTACACTATTAAATGCTTATCATATAAAACTTTCACAATCAATCATTAATATTAAACTTGTAGCTCTTAAGAAGCTGTATTGTAGCGTAATACGCACCATTATAATTATTATTAGAAAATGATACCCTTTTCTTCGCCTTTTTTACTTTTTCTTCTATTTACATATTTTTTTTGATAAAATGATACTTTTTTTTTCGCCAATTATTAAATTTTATCGCTTGACTTACTCAGTCAATACTGAAATCTAAAGAAAATGAATTCTAAATCCATATTTTTGATACTTTTTTTTTCGCCTTTTTTAAGATTTTATTCCTTTTCATAGAGAATTAAGCAATATCGTTAAAAATGATACCATTTTTTTCGCTATTTTACTGCTTTACATTTTAGTACTGACCTGGTCAATAATCATATTTTTACATTTGACTATATTTTTGATACTACTTTTTTCGCCTTTTATTCAGATTTTATCTATATATGCTATTTCCATATTTTTTGATGACAATTTTTTCGCCAAAATATTATATTTTTTTGAAATACTTTCTTTCAAACCTTTCCATAAAACGCTCTAAACCTAGATATTTCTAAATTTGATACCTTTTATTTCGCCTTTTATTAACATGGTGTGCATCTCATACAGATTGTTCAAGATATAACTGAGTTACCTTTCCTGATAGCTCCTCAGTTCCATTTTGCTGTTTTTCTATTTTCCCTGAATGAATTATGACAGTTAATTACAAATTGCCTTTTATTGAGAAAAATGATACCTTTTTTTTCGCCAATTAGTTAATTACGGATTAAAGCATATTATAATGGAATAAATGATACCTTTTTTTTCGCCTTTTTTCCTAAGTATCATTTTTTTTCTTCTTTAGAATGCTTCTTAATGCTTTTAGAGCATATCAAATAGCAAAAATGATACTTTTTATCTCGCCAAATAAGTTTTTTTATACTATTTTTTTCGCCAGTTCTGGTAAATTTGAAAAATGATATCTCTTTTTTCGCTATTTAAGTAAAAATATCTTGTTGTAAAAAATTTTTTTGATTAAAATAATAATAAATTAGTTTATTTTGCTGCTTTTTTGATACCATTTTTTTCGCCCTTTTTGCGCTTATGCTTTCCACTTTCTAAAAATTCAGTTTTTGATACCGTTTATTTCGCCCAAAAAAATCCAAAAAAATTTTTTAGCTGACATTTATTTCCTGAGACAGCATAAATCACTTGTTTTCCGAAAATGATACCTCTTTTTTCGCCAGTTATATATCCCCTATGAAAACACGATAATTTCGTATTTTTTGAAGATTGATACTCTTTTTTTCGCCTTTTTCACATGATTTACAATTCATTTAAAACCCGCTATAATGCAACTTGAAAATACTATATCATGTACTCGGTTTATGTACAAATACAATATCTATTCTGACATAGATAGATATGGAAAGGAGCACTGCTTTGGAACTGAACAGCTACGCACGCATCGGTAAGGCGGTCATCACAAAAGCGATTGGTCTGCAGAAAAATTATAAAGAAGTTTATGTAAAATCTGAAGACAAGCTGAATGAAAGCAAATCCGGATGCTATAATTGTGAAATATATAAGTTGAAGTGCCAGTTTTCCGCATTAGAACTTGCAGAAGTCTGTGATGCGCTGCAGGAGCAGTGTGGGACATGCTCTCAGGCAGTGTGGGAGCCTTCTTATACCACACATATTAAATATTTCAATGAGAAAAACCGTTATGGCTACCAGCCAACACTCAAAACCAACGCTATCAAGCTTTTTATTACATATCACTTCTTGCAACCGGATGCGCTTGGTTTCATAAAAAACGTAAGCATAAAAGAGCTTGCTGAGTCTCTTGGCTGCACTCCTGCCACAATACGTTTCAGTAACGATATCCTGAGTTGCTATGGATACTGTTACTTTTGCAGTTCTGGCATTGATGATAACCATATCAATGTGCTCTTACCTGAATATAAGAATTATCATAAGCCTGCAAGCGAAGGCGGTCGGGGATATCTTGACCTGTCAAGTGATATGCTCTCCGAGCTGCTGTCTATTGACCATCTGAACACGCTCCGCCTAACCATAAAAGGGATACTTGAAGTTGATAACGCTTCTATATATGATGTTGCAAACCCGAATTTAACCAATGTTACATCATCTTTTGATAAATTGCGTGGTTTTCTCCCGTCCTATTGCAAACCAAATGTAATCCGGAAAGCGTTGGAGCAGGGTGACGCCATTTTTCAGTATTCTTTCTCAGACAATTCCGTAACCTTCAGTATGAAGGAGGAATACTCTAAAAAGAATATGCGTAAGGCTATGCTTTGGGAAAGCGAACAGGCAATTAAGGATCATGTCGACTGTCTCAATGATGTGCTAGAGCTTGCAGATGACAAAGGTCTTTCCGCTTATGAAGATCGTACACAGGCACTCCTTGCAATGTTCTCCATCGGCTCATTCTCAACGTATCCCACATTGATGCTGACTAATGACGATTATTATGATCTTGCATCCATGTGCGTTCAGTATAATCTGAATATGGTAAAACAAGCAATCTCGTGTATATATAATGACTACATAGCAAGGCATATTTCGGTGGATTCCTTTGGCGCCTTAACACGGCATTATATCCGCAATATGTCGGTTTTCAACATTTCTGCTTCATAGGGGGCTTTTTTGTCGTGCCCTTTTTTTCTGTTTTTTAAAAAAAGTTCTGCTTTTTTCTTATTTTTACCTCTATTGTCACTCAATTTAATCCTTGCTGCCGGAAAAGTTTTCCACGTTGTAAAAAGTTTTCATCCACATTGTTCTTCTATTAATCCTTTTATGGTTTATTTTCATCCATATCAGAAAGTTTTCTTCTATCTTAAGAAACTATTCGTCTACAATTATGAGGTTTTGTTCCCCTGTCTGATATCTTTCTTCCACTTTTTTTCTAACCGCCTCTTTTGAAATTTTTGCTATTCATTGATTTTACTAGGATTTTGAGACATTCATTTATCAATTACTGTTTTAATTACTATATAATATCTGTTTAAATATATGATAAAGAATGAATAAGATGACAGCCTCATCATCCATTTATATCTTTCTATATGATGAAGCAAGCCTATAGATAGTTATTATTATATAGCTGTTTTTCATTTTGCACAATAAAAAATATGGGAGCTGTTAACCAACTCCCGTGTAAATCATTTAATTATCTAAGCCTTACATTTTCCTGTCCCAATAACCCACATAAAGAATTCCATGATTCTTCGTTTACCAGCAAACGGTTTGTGTCCAAACGCTTGACCTGCCTGGTATTCTTTAAATAGATCTTTATTTCAGCATTACCGTCATAGTTTGCATAGATCTGCTCTAGTGTATGATTAAGTTTTTCGTATATCTGTATATTTGGAAACTGTAGCCATACTTCGGAAATGGATTCATTTATGGGCATTATTTTTTTAAAGATAAGTGTTGCATTCTTATCATCCTCTTCCTTTACAGTCCCGGTAAAAAACACCTTTTCCCCTTCCTTCAATTTTTCACGGCAATCTTCATATTCCTGTGGAAAGACAATCACATCTATACTGCCAACCAAATCTTCCAGCGTAACAATTGCCATTTTCTTTTTATGACGTGTCTGCTTTTCTACCACTGAGGATATGATTCCGCCAATTGTGACTATTTTTCCGTCTTCCAACGTGCAGACCTCTTTCGACTGCTGGAAATCCGTGCTTTTAGCTGTTATGCCGGATATCCATTGCAGATAAAACTCATCTAGTGGGTGGCCGCTCAGGTAGATGCCAAGGACTTCCTTTTCGTACGCAAGCAGCACGGATAGCGGAAATTCCTCTTCCGGTGCCTTTTTTTGGACTGTAAACAAATTGAACAGCGGAGTCTGTCCTGCCATTCCGTTCTTTTTTTCATAGCTGATCCTGTTTAAGATTTCCGGATACTGCTCCAGCATATGTTTTCTTGTGTGTCCAAAACAATCCATAGCTCCTGCCTTTATCAATGCCTCTACCGTTCTCTTGTTGAACGTACTGTAGTTGCTCATACGTGAGAGAAAGTCTTTCATATCTTGAAAAGGCTTTTTTGACCGTTCCGAGCAAAGGTTTACAACACAGTTTGCGCCAACGTCTCTTATGGATGCCAGAGAATATATAATAGCGTTTTGCTTGACGGTAAAATCCAGGTTTCCGCAATTGACATCGGGTTTGGTTATGGGGATGGAGAGTTGCCGGCTTAAAAGCAGATATTCTGCTGTTTTTCCTGCATCGCTCCGTACAGAACTCATCAGTGCAGCAAGAAATTCCGCGGGATAATAATATTTAAGATATGCCGTCTGATAGGCTACCACCGCATAAGTCGTTGCATGGGACTTATTGAAGGCGTATTTTGCAAAGTCTATCATTTGGTCGTAGATCCTGTTTGCCGCATCTTCTGCAATTCCGTTGCTGACGCAGCCGTTGACGTTCTCATTGCCAAAAAGAAATACTTTCCTTTCATCCTCCATGACCTTGCTTTTTTTCTTTGACATAGCGCGCCTTACTAAATCTGCCCGCCCGTAATTATAGCCGGCCAATGTCCGGACAATCTGCATTACCTGTTCCTGATAAATGATACACCCGTAAGTAGGATCGAGAATTTCTTTTAACTGCGGAATCTCATAGGTGATGCCTGTTGGATCTGCCTTTCCGCTTATATACTTGGGAATGAAATCCATAGGTCCCGGGCGGTAAAGCGATATGCCGGCGATTAAATCTTCCAGGTTCTGCGGCTTTAACTGTCGCATAAAGCTCTTCATACCATTGCTCTCCAACTGGAATATACCATCTGTCTTGCCCGTGCTGATATACCGGAAAACAGCGGGATCCTGATAATCAAACGTAACCTCTGTATTATAGTTTTGTTTTATGGCGTCTCTGGCTTTTTGTATTACAGTCAGCGTCCGCAATCCTAGAAAATCCATTTTTAATAAGCCGAGCTCCTCCAACGTAGTCATAACAAACTGCGTTGTCAAGGCTCCTTCACTGGAAATGCAAACAGGTACGAAGGAAGAAACTTCTTTCGGACAGATGACAACTCCTGCAGCATGTGTGGATGTGTGCCGCGGAAGACCTTCAAGGCATTTAGAAATATCAATCAGTTTCCGTATGGTGTCATTGTCATCATATTTTTTCTTAAGTTCGGGAACGTCAGCAAGTGCGCTATCAAGCGTGGTCTTTGTATCCGATGGGATGAGCTGGCTTATCTGGGAGACCGTTGAAGCCGGTATTCCTAGTACGCGCCCCACATCACGGATTACGCCTTTAGCAGCAAGCGTACCGAAGGTAACAATCTGCGCGACCTGATCCTTGCCGTATTTTGATACAACATAGTCGATAACCTCGTGGCGTCGCTCGTAGCAGAAGTCGATGTCAATATCAGGCATCGTAACACGTTCCGGGTTGAGAAAACGCTCAAAAAGCAGGTTATATTTCTTTGGGTCAACCTCCGTGATTTTTAAGCAGTATGCAACAAGGCTGCCGGCGGCGGAACCGCGGCCGGGACCGACCGGTATGCCATTTTCTTTGGCATAGTTTATAAAATCCCATGTAATCAAAAAGTAATCAACAAAACCCATCTTTTTTATCGTATTAAGTTCATAGGAAAGACTGTCCTCATGGTCTTTATAGCAGTCTGGATAGCGTTCCATCAGCCCGTCCATGCACAGCTTGTTTAAGTACCCCCATGAATCATATCCCTTTGGAGGCTCAAATTTCGGCAAATGGTAACGGTTAAAAGTAAATTCGACCTGACAGCGGCTTGCTATCTTTTCCGTATTTTCCAGCGCTTCAGGAATTTCAGGAAAAAGCTGGTACATTTCTTCCGGTGACTTTACATAGTACTGGTTTCCCTCGTAGCGCAGGCGGTCTTTGTCTGTAAGCAGTCTTTTTGTCTGTATGCACAAAAGGACATCATGCGCCTCAGCATCCTCCTGCTTCGTATAATGCACATCATTTGTGGCAACCAAAGGGATTCCCAGCTCTTTGTGCATCCGTATCAGTTTCTCGTTGACTGTTTTCTGATCGGCGATACCGTGATCCTGCAGTTCCAGGAAATAATTATCGCTGCCGAAAAGTGACTGGTACCGCAGCGCAGTCTCACATGCCCCCTTGTAATTGCCCTGTAAGAGCTTTTTAGGCACTTCTCCGGCGAGACAGCCGCTCAGTGCAATTAAACCTTTATGATGGTCAGAAAGGGCCTTAAAATCGATTCTAGGGCGATAATAAAAGCCGTCTGTATGGCCAAGAGATACCAGCTTGATAAGATTCTGGTATCCTTCATTATTTTCAGCCAGCAGTATAAGGTGGTAATAACCACGGTCATTTTTATTTGTCATGGAATCCTGTGCAACATATACTTCGCAGCCGATGACCGGATGAATGCCGGCTTCCTTGGCGCATTTGTAGAATTCCACCACTCCATACATAACTCCGTGGTCTGTTATGGCCGCGCTCTTCATTCCAAGTTCCTTAACTTGTTTTATGTACTCAGGAATCTTGTTTGAGCCGTCCAGCAGACTGTAAGACGTATGGGAGTGTAAATGTGCAAATGGTATTTGATTCATATGTTCCTCCTTTTAAAAATGCAGGTGCCGTAAAAGGCGCCTGCAGTACCGGTTTATGTTAAGGCGACTTTGTCAGGCATATAAAGTGACAGAGCTGCCGCGGTAAATAATCTGTATCATAGAAAGTTCCGTGTATACAGACAAGTATTTTTTTATTATTAGGAATACCGGATAAAGCGTTGTTTCGTAAGAAAAAGCCCCAGTTTTCCTGCAGCAGTTTAGCGCTGTGGAAAACAAAGGACTTTCCAGATGCCATTCAAGGCAATGATTTAGGTAGCATTCCTCTATTATACTTGGTTTATAGACTGCGGGAAGATTTTTAGGGTCGTATTTTAAACAGAACGGAAGTTTGCGTGGATCCGGAGCTTATCATCTCCTCTTCATCCGGCGTTTCCGGTCTGTCTGATTGCATCCCCCCTTCCCACTCCTCATCTTCCTGGTAGCTTTCGTAATATTTGGAATACAGTTCCTCATCCGCAAGATGCTGATTGCCGGAAGATATTTCAAAAGGAATATCTTGCTGATCGACTGCGTAGAAATGTTCATTGGACTGAGGTGTCTCCTGTAAAATTGCAGTGCCTGCAGGTCGGACGTGCATCAGCTTTTCTACCGTGGATCTGAGATCTGTCAGTTCCTGCTCCAGTTTCCGGATTTTTGCCGACATAATGGCCGGATCACTGTCCGTAAGTTCGCGGTTGCTCATTTTTATGAGCGCAAGTTTGATATCCATGGCAGGGTTTACGCTGCCTCTTATGGAACTCCGCAGATCGCAGCATTGTTCGCACAGCCAGTAAAGTCGCTCGAAGCTCATGTCGTTGCCAATCTCGAAAGCGGACTGCACATAATCCTTGCTGTGAAGCACAGATTCTGGATGTCCGGTTGTCTTAATTGTTAGTATATCCATTAAAGCAGACAGTATGGATTCTGTTATCAAGGCGGGCGATTTGCCTTGCTCTGACAGTTCTTCCAGACAGTTGAGGGCAGATTGTGTGTCATAAGCTGATATCGCAGACAGTGTTGCCAGGATACGGTCGCTGTCCAATGAACCCAGTCTCTTTTTTGTAGCCTCTGTCGTGATGTTGTTGTCAGTGCTGGTCAAGAGTTGCTCCAGTATGCCCAGGGCATCACGCAATCCGCCGTTGGCGTTCCGTATAATGAGATTCAGTGCGTCTTCCTCGCAGGTTGCATTCTGATCCTTTAGCACTTCTTTTAGGCGCTCCCGCATAGGTTCCGGAGCGATTGGATGAAAAACATATTCCTCGCACCGGCTCCGTATGGTAACAGGTATTTTATGTAGTTCTGTCGTACAAAGGACAAATACGCAGTATGAAGGCGGCTCTTCCAGTGGCTTTAATAGCGCATCGAAGGCTGCCGCAGAAAGGTTGTGAACTTCGTCTATGATAAATACTTTGCTTTTCAACTGGACAGGACGGTATTTTGTCTGAGCCAGCATATCCTTTATTTTGTCAACACCGTTGTTCGAGGCGGCATCCAGTTCCAGCACATCAAGGCTTTTGCCGTATGCAAGGCAGTTAGGACAATGCCCGCAGGGGCCGTCTTCTGTCGGATGTTCACAGTTTATGGCTTTTGAAAGAATTCGCGCTATTGTAGTTTTGCCGGTACCTCTATGACCGGCGAACAGATAAGCGTGACCGAATTTCTGAGAGAAAGACTGCTTTTTTAATGTGATGAGCACGTCCTCCTGCCCTTTGACCTCGGTAAAGTCTTTTGGGCGGTATGAATTGTATAACATTAAGTTCCTCCTTTTATTTTAGCGTTTCGCTACCAGATGCTACTGCTCTTTTACCATTAAACGTATAAGATCAAAAAAGTCGTTTTTGGAATAGCTGCTGTTCTGCCATTGATTCTGATGGACAGTCAGTTTGGAGCATACCTGATAGATATGAGGCAAAGAATAAAGAACTTCAAGCTGCTTAAAATCTATGCTGTTTTCATTCTCTGCAATCTTAAGTTTTTGCAGCAAGAGCTGCTCAAACAGATAATAAAACATTTGCAGTGCCACCCAGTAATGCCCAGAATGTACTTCATAGAAGTTTTCAGGGTCCTTTTCACGGATTAGATGGAGTATCTGGAAAAAATCTTCCTTTCTCCGGGCCTGCATAAGCTTTTTGCAGGTTTCTAACAATATGGGATAATAATCGCCCATATTTTCTATCGCGTGGGGGCAGAAGTCACAGAGATACGCAGCAAACAATAATTCTTCCTGAGCAATTCCCTTTTCTAAGAAGTATGGTACTATCTCCTTTATGGATAATGGGTTAAATGAAATGATATTACAGCGGCTTTTTATTGTTTCCAGCAAAGCATCCTGATTACATAGGAAAATAAGGACATTCGTGCTGTTTCTATCCTCCAGTAGCTTCAGTAGCTTATTTTGCGCCTGCACGTTCATGTTCTCTGCATTGCATACCAGAAAAAACTTTTTCCTTTTTAATGCAGCAAGGGAACTTTTCTCAAGAAGAGCCTGAATATCCTCTACCTTTATGGTTTCCTGTTGCTTGTCAAGTAGGTAAAAATCGGGATCTTTATATAGCTCTTTACTATCGCATCCCATAAACTGCGTGATGACATCAATTGCAGCCTGCCGTTTTCCTAGTCCCCGTTTACCCGATAGTATGAGTGGGCCGGGATTTTGAGATTGGGCATAAGAATTAAGATTAAGGAAAGCCTCATCGTTCCCTATGAAATTTTTATCCATTTTTCACATGCTCCTTTTGAATGTAAATATAATTGTTAAGCGTGGGATCGAATACCGAGCCGCATTTGTCCTGATTGCTGAATAGGAAATATTCGAGCTTTGTGATATCATGCTGTAGCTGTATTGCGTTCTTTAAAATAATTGCCTCGCGTATCATCGGTTTCCGGTCGATGCTCTCATATACGCAGCCGATTGTATGCATCAAGAGGCTTTGCTCCTCCTCTGTTAGCTGGAAATCATCGTTCTGCGATAATACCCTGCACAAAAACTGCATCGTAAGCTCATGCAGGTTCAGCGGGATTGATTCCGGAATGCGTTTCATTTCCGGGAATGGTTTAAGCATATTGACGGTTCCGATTGCATGAAGTAGTCCTCCGGCTATGATTAGGTCACTGTTATAGGATAACGCATAAGAGGGGTTTAAATTGTATTGCTCCAGTGAATGTGCCGTGTATTTTGCAAGGCATGTGACGCTTACAATGTATACTAAGAACCCTCCGTTAAAATTATGGTGCCCTTTCAGGGTTGCCGGGAGTTTTTCAAAATCAGGAATGTTCGTGAAGATATGATGCAGGAAATTACGATAATTTGGTGATTGGACGGATTCAATATACTTGTGGAGTAATTTCAGATAATTCTCTGTCTCTTTCTCTGAAATGCCGTTAACGTAATCTGAATACAGGTACTCATCCATAGGCTTCATATGGGTTATGACCAGTTGGTATGATGCTTCCTGGTTCTGAACCACCATTCCGCTGACCTGAACCACTTTTCCTTTATAGGTTTCATACTCCACCTCCATGTATTCTTCCCATACCGTTCCAAATATCGTTCCAGTACAATCCTGAAGCAAGATTTCAAAATATCTTCTCCTGTTCTCATTTGTTTGCTTTTCGGCAATGTTTCTTACAAAAAAAGACGTCTCGATTGTCTGGGTGAAATATTCAGATATTCCTGAAATATAGATGTTCTTTGACATAAGTTCCTCCTTTTATTAAACTGCCTGTTTAAAGGCCGTGCTGTTTGCCAGCTCATTTAAGAGCTGCTCATAGTATTTTTCAATGAGCGTGTTTAGTTCTTCGCATTCCGGATAAGCATAAGTGAGGGAAGGCTCTAATAAGGAACTTTTCACATTAAGAATCCGGTTGAAGTATATTTCTCCGCACCTTGCAAAAATTTCCGCCCGGCGGAAAAAATACTTTAAGTTATACTTGCTGGAACCGTTGAGCTTTTTTCTTACAGCAGGATCAAGGTTTTTCATTTCATTTAAAAACGCTGCTTTATATGCCTTCACAATTGCATCGAAGTCTACCTCAAGGGATAAATCACCAAGCTGATCGTCAAGCATATGAAAATGTTCGTGAATAAATGATGAAGGGTTCTGTATGTCTACGCATAGATTATGTATGCTCGGATAATACAGACCGCTTGCCTTGTGTTTCCCAAGCTTCCGAAAGCGCAATGTTACGTCCGTGAAACTTAAACCAGAAAAATACTGCTTGTTTATTGCCCTGTACTCCTCTTCTATTTTGCTGACTGCGTTTAGATCTACGTCTTCATCAAATTCTACGTATCCGAAATAGTTAAGGAAGGCAGAGTTATTCATTGCCTTCTGGATTGACAACGGTATGTTCTTTTTGGTTATGTATGCCGTTGCTATCTTTTTATGAAGAGATTCCCTGTGATGGAATTCATTCTGCACATCCTGAAATACGTCAGCGACCTGATAAAACACATGAACCAGCTTATAATAAATCGTATAATTAGGGCTGAAATAATATGGCTGAGGATGACCTTCAGACTTATTAAACTTCCTGAATAGGAATTCCAGCGGCACAGTTTCCTTGTCCTTAAGAAACTGTATTAACGGGGCATAGTCAGGGTATTTGTGTATATTCGCGTTAAGTTCATCGAGCTGCCTCGAAAAAATGTTGGTTATTAATGGAGAGATATCTTCCGATATGATTGAGTGGAGACAACTGCATACAGATATAAGAGCTAAAAAGAAACTGATATTAACGATCTCGACACTGTAATTCGGGTTATTTCTCATATAGTAGAATCCCGGTTTCCTCTTTGAAATGGAGCCAATGCCACCATATACTTCAATCTTCTCCGATCCTTTAACCTCTACCCTTAATATGTGGCTTGTCTTTAATGTTGCCGAAGCGATTTCAGCGCCACTATGCACTTTTGGGTCTGGGAATGAAAAAGATAGTTTATCTTTATACACTCCTGAAAGTTCAGATAAAAAAAGAATTCCCTGATCTGCCAGAGAACCCTCGTTTTTGATTTTGCATAATTTAGACTGGATGTACTTCCCAATGATCTTAATTATGTTGTAATAGTGTGATGCAGAGTAATAATCAATCATTGGAAATGAAAGATTCAGGAAACTATGCATATTTAATTTGGGGAGCATTGCCTCATAAGTGCTTTCTCTTTTCAGGCTTATTATCCGGTTGCCTTCAAGGAAATCCGTCTTCCTTGAGAATGATTCTGAAGCTGGAGTTCCTGGCGGAAAATATACTCCCATCTGGTAGAGCATTTCGTCAGTAATTGGCTGACTTTGTTTTTTCTTCATTTTAAATCCTCCTTTTTTAAAATAGCCGCTAAGAATATGCGGCGAAATAAAAAAGGACATCAAAGATGTCCTTATAACTGTGAATAAGACCTATTGCTAGGAATTGTATAAACTGCCTGCTTGCTGCAGAAGCATAAATAAAAAATCATTTTATACAGTATAGCAAATCAAGGGCGGTATGACAAGAAGAAAGTTAAAAATTCCGCCGGGCGGAAAAATTATATTAAAATTCAAGTAAAAATTCCGCCCGGCGGAATTTTTTAAAAAAATACAGGCATATAGTTTACAAACTATACGCCTGCAATTTCCTTGACCAATTCGTAATTTGGACGGACATTGATTGAAAGAATGTCGTCCAGTCCTTTGCCGAAGCCCGGATTCCAGAAAGCAATTCCGATGTAGAAATCCTGCGAAGAAAGGAATTCTATGATTTTATTCTCATACATCAGGACAGACTGATTAATATATTTGTCGGAATCATATGCAATAATCAGTATTCTGCAGCCTTGTGATTTTAAGTAATCTAAAACAGTAAAACCATTTTCTGATTTTTCCAGCAGCTTGTTAAAGGAATTTACTCCAGGAATTGATACTACCGGAACGCGGAGAACATGGTTGGCATATATAGCCTTTTTTTCGCCTTCCGTGATATAGCATACAGTGTAGTCATCGACCGTAGGATTATCATACAGTCCGATGTGACTCCCTGAGCGGCATCCGTTTATATAAGCATTTACTAAAGCACCGCCTTTTGTCTTGGATTCAAAGTAAGAAGAAAAATTGTTGTATTTGTTTTTTTCTTTTCCCGAATCGTCAGCCTGGGGATGATCCAACCGTATCCGAAGCCTGTATAAGCAGTGGTTGTGGTCATATAACGGTATCAGGATGCCCGACGAACCCGTAAAGGTCCATTTTCCGTCTGGCTTTTGGTAAAAACCGGGTACGCCCTGCACGGAACCGAATTCATGGATCAGTTCAAGCGTGATTCGTTCCCTGTCATCTGAGTTGTAATGCCTGCTATGGTTTACAGGCAGGGAACGAAGCATGGAACGCTGTATCAGTTGGTTTGACCAGCCTTCTTTTTTTAGATACCGTATGTGCATCTTATTCAGGTGAAGGTGCTTTAAAAAGGAACGGTATACGAGGTCGAGTTCGCGATTGGGCTTTGCCTGTACCGATAAAGCATTGTTTCCTGCATGGCTTTCGGGCTGTTTTGGAGGTTCCTGCTTGGGACGCTCCTTTTGTTGGCGGATTTGATGATAACCGCTGTTCTGTAGCAGCCATTCATCTCGGTCGGCATCATATTGTTCCCGGTCTTTGTACAGGCAGGAGCCGTCCTTCGATTGTTTGATAAAGACGTACTCCCTGTTGTTGACCGGACTTATGATGTCGAAGCCTGAGAGGACCCTCCGGCAGTAGTGGAGCTGTACGGAAGAACCCACTTCCTGAATGCTACACCAGTCAGGTTTCCCGCAGATTGGGCAAGGTTCTCTTTTGGAGACGTTACGAAAATTTGACATTTCACCCTCCTTTCACGATTACCGAAGAAGTAACCGCTGGACACGGCGAGCTGCCTGTCCGTATTAGAATTAACCTGTAATCCTATTGTGTCGCGTGGACACAGAAAAAGGCATACAGAAACAAACGTTTCAGGATGCCCAAAATAAAATAATAAAATAGTTGTCGCAAGAATTATAATGTATTTTCTTGGCCACACGCAAGGTGTATGGATATTAAAAAATTCCGCCGGGCGGAAAAATGGATACGACATAATCCAAAAGAGTATTGAGGTTTATAACATGCGACAAACAATTCTTTTTTTGATAATAAAATTCCGCCCGGCGGAATTTAAAGTTTGTTTTAGAAATATTTTTCCGCCGGGCGGAAAAAATTGCGAAAGAAAACTTGATTATATAATTTTTTTTTAGTATCATTAAAAATAACACGGGATAAAAAATAACATAGCAGAAAAATTGCGGCTCTAAACAGGAAGGAGATCATATGTCAGAAAAAACATGGAATGATAAGATGGAAGCTTTGCTCAAACAAAAGAAGTGGGATACGAAAGACTGGCATAGGGCAGTAGGGCTGAATCAGTGGCAATTGGAATACTTATTGTCCACGGATACGACTCAATTTGAACCAGAAAACCTTCAGAAAATCTATGATGATACCAAAGCAGCGAAACTAGACAAAAAATTAATGAGATTTCAGTCGCCCGTCATTATTGTTGTCTGGACACATAAAGGAGGGACCGGAAAATCAACAACGGCAATGAATATGTCTTATGAGCTCTCTCGGCGAGGTTATAATGTGCTTGGTATTGACATTGACAGTCAATCAGATATGTCAAGCGTCCTTTATCCGGAATATCTGGAAGAACCGGATGTCAGCTTTTACGAGGCTTTTTCGTTGCATGACGATTTTGTAGAACACGGGTATATACGGCATACGCAATATGCAAATTTAGACATTGTTCCCGGTTCGGCAAAATGCGAGGGACTGGAGGGACAGCTTAGCGTTATAGATCAGGGCATCAGAGGACGCATCTGGGAAAGGTGTCTGAAGAGCATCCGCCAGGAAAATTATTACGATTTTATATTTATAGACATGGATAAGACAGCCGGGTTGGTGAACGTGGCAGCATTGGCGGAAGCGGATTATGTACTGGCACCGCTGGAACCTACGATTTTTGCGGTAAAAGCTGTTCCACCTGTTATTGCTCAGGTGGAGGAAGTACGGAAAATGAATCCTAGATTGGAGATTTTAGGATTTCTATACAACAAAGTGGATATGCGTAAAAAGAAGGCCCTTCCGGAAGCCATCGAATTAGTGAACCAAATAGCCCCGGGCATGGCTTTTGAAAGCTTTATAAAGAATGATGCCAACATTGACAATTCGCAGCGGGAACATTTCCCGTTGGGGGTTTATAACAGAAGCTGCGCAGCAAATAAACAGATGATAGAAGTTGCAGATGAATTATTAAAGAAAATCAAAGAAAAATCGGACAAGGTGGTGAAGTAAATGGCTGGCAAAAAAGGCAATGTGAATAATGCCGATTTTTTGAGGCAGGTATCCGCAAATGCACAATCGGCCGCAAAGGATGTTTCAAAGACGATGGAAAGAATAGGTGCGGGTGAGATTGCGGAAAAAGGAAAGAAAAAGATCGTACATGTGGACATCGATAAAATGATAGATGCTCCGGAGGATTGGAATAAGTATCCAAGGTTAAAGGATACCCAGGCCGACAAGTATCTTGAACTGAAATTGTCGATCTATGAGAACGGAATTGAGGAACCCCTCATTTTGTGGGAACAGCCGGGGGAACGGTACATGATACTTGCTGGGCATAACCGGCATGATATCAGTTGTGAGATAATACAGGAATGTAAGAATGAGCCCGGATTTCAGGAAGAAAAATACCGATATCCCGCATGTATAGTCTATTCAAAAGAAGAATTGACCGAGGATCAGGCACGTGGTATTATTGACGATACAAATCTGTACAGGGATTTTTCCAAGTTACCACCAAAAGTAAAAAATGAAATCATCAAATCAAGGCTGGAAGTCTATAAAAGAAGACGATACAGCAAGGGCGAAAGGATTGACCAGTTAGCGAAAGAACTTGGGATTAAGAAAACGGCAATTTATGAGAATCTGACAATCGGCGAAAATGTTTATCCGCCGCTGCGGGACCTTTATTACAATGGGAGTCTGACTAGAAAGGCAATACTGAAGTTTGTTTACTTTGATGGTGATACTCAGGAGTGGATATATGACAATTTCAAAGGCCAGATAACAGAGCCAAAAGTTTTGGCTTTAAAAAAGAACATGACGAGGGATGCGATTGGGAAAGTTTTTAGATCGGAAGTGGAAAGTGTTAAAAAACTGACTATTGAGGTTCCGGCAAGTCGTGTTGATGAGTTCCGGGCGATGTTTGAGAAATGGCTAGCAGATACAGAGCAAGGCGAATAGGGCTATTATATCGCATGATGGAAAGCGGTGTGGAAGTGACAATTCTTGATAAATTTGACTAGGCGTGCTAAAATACTGTTAGTTTTTTTATTGTCCATCCTTGGAATAATATAAATATATTATTTTATGCAAAATGATTTTCATAAATGGGAAATGGGGTATCATTTTGGATTACGAAAATAACAATGATTGTATATCGTTAGAAAAAATTGCAGATTTAGATAAGTTGGTTAATTATAGTGCAGAATTGTTATATGATAATGGTGTTATTTTGACGCCCACAGATACGGTTTATGGATTGATTTGTTTGCCAACTTCTAACATTGCAATAAATAAAATATTTGAAATGAAGGGGCGGCCAGTAAACCGACATCTTCCGATAATTGTTGCAGATTGGCAACAGGCAGAATCTGAGTTACCAATTGCCTGGAATCAGCCGGCCAGAAAGCTGGCAGAGAAATTTTGGCCGGGAGCATTGACGCTTGCTTGCGGAATAATAGAAAATGATGTGAAATGGCTAGCGGGGCGTGTTGAAGTAGGAATCAGGGTTCCTGATCATATTTATATTCAAAAACTTGCCAGAAAAATGGGACCTTTATTCATGACAAGTGCAAATAGACATGGTGAAGATACCCCTCATACTATTGAAGGCGCACTGGGGAGTCTTGTAATTGCTCCTTCACTTGCGATAGATGGAGGGTTACTAAGTGGGGCTCCATCCACATTGGTAAATGTGAATCTTCCAAAGCCTAAAGTGGAAAGAGTAGGAACTATACCAGAGTCAGAGATTGAGAGAGTGATTTATCATGGATAAAAAACAAATACTTTTAGCCATTGAATCATCTTGCGATGAAACAGCAGCTGCTATTGTACAGGATGATTTTACGGTAATATCATCGGTAGTATCGAGCCAAATAGCATTACATGCCAAATATGGAGGCGTGGTGCCGGGAATTGCCAGCAGGCAACATGTTGTTGCGATGAATGGTGTCATAAAAGAGACATTAGAAAAGGCAAAAGCAACACCTGAAGAATTATCTGCTGTGGCAGTTACAGTCGGACCAGGGCTCCCGGGTAGTTTGGCAACAGGTATTTCAGCCGCCAAAGCACTTTGCTTGGCATGGTCGAAGCCTTTTGTTGCCGTTAACCATCTTGAGGGACATCTTTTTTCGGCAGAACTTGATGGGGCAAAGGTAGAATTTCCTGCAATATATCTTCTTGTCTCAGGTGGTCATTGTATGATTGTTTATGCAGCTGAAAGAGGAAAGTATAAGTTACTCGGGACAACGCGGGATGATTCTGTAGGGGAGGCATATGATAAAGTTGCTCGAGAACTTGGTTTTGAATATCCGGGTGGGCCAATCATTGATAAGTTATCATTGCAAGGTAAAGATAGCTATACTCTTCCTCGTCCAATGCTTGAACAAGGATATGATTTTTCCTTTTCAGGATTAAAATCAGCCGTACGTCGAGAAATTGATAAAGGAAATATTGTCAAAGAAGATATTGCTACTTCCTTCGTTGTTGCAAGTATGGATGTTTTATCGACAAAGCTTCGTAAAGCTGTAAAAGAGTATAATCCACATAGTGTAATAGTTGTTGGCGGCGTATCTAAAAGTCCGATTTTACGTAGTAAACTTACAGATGGTTCTTTAGGAAAAGTTAATGTGATTTTCCCAAGTTTAAAGTATTCTACTGATAACGCAGCTATGATTGGAGCAGCTGGTTGGTGGCAATTTAAAACTAATGGCGCATCTTCAGATAATATCCCTATGATGCCGAATTTGTCCCTTCCGTTAGCAGATAGAAAGGTTGATGATTTATAATGAATGAAAGGCTACGATTTGGCGCTCCTATGCCAGAATTTCGTACCGATCAAGGTACTTTAAGAACTAGAGAACTTGAAAAAATATATAGCTTTATAAATCAAAGAGGGGTATTGATAGCAGATTGCTTTGACAGAAAAATTGTCATTATTCATCCGCATCTTGTGAAGGATACTCAGGAAAAAATGATAAATGCAGGGTTTCAGCCTCTTCTTATTGGTTCAACTGTATCAAATTTAAGGAAAAATGAGAAGCTGAATCTTGCTCAGAATAGAGTATTGGAAGCACTTACCCCAGGTGCGTTAATTATTAATCGTAGCGGTGAAAATAGTGCCAGTTTAATACCTGTAGCCATACCGGACAACATTGATTTGAGAGACATTTGCAGTTTATACGAGGGTGTGATTCAAGTTTTTATTACAAATAAATGCATTAAAGAAAATGACTTGGCTGAATCGTTAAGTAAATTGGAGTTAGACGGACTTAATATGAATAAGATTGGAATTTTGGAATATCCGTACATTGATGAAGATTCGGTTAATAGAATTGCGACGGTTGCATATGTTTATGGGCCCGATAATATTGAGCTGGTAAAAACGGGCATGTATGATTTGGGTACTGTGAAACAAGCATCGGCTCAGTTATCACAATATGAGATTGGAGAGTGGACATAAATGTTTACACAGGATATAGAACCTATTGTAAAAACAATGAACTCAGTTGAAGATACAGCATTTTTGGCGTCTAAGTTTTCAGAGATTCTTGAAAAAGGAGATATCCTTTTATTCACAGGCGAAATTGGTACCGGGAAAACCACATTTATTCAAGCTTTGGCTAAGGACCTTGGAATTAAAGAATTAGTTACGAGTCCGACTTTTGTGATTCATATGCTCCGGGAATCCGGAAGAGTTCCATTAAGTCATGTTGATCTCTATCGTTTAAACAGTGATGAGGAGGTAGAAGGTATTGGTTTTGAGGAATACTATGATACAGCTGTAACGGTAGTAGAATGGGCTGATCGATATTCTGGATTTGAACCACCGTACATTGAACTTCATTTTGAGTATGGATCACATGAAAATGAGCGTATTGTCTCGATTTTGCCAAATGGCGGAGATTGGAATAAACGATTAAGTAATATCTTTTGATATTGTTTAATCAATTTAGTATTTGTATACGGCGGAGGTGACATATGTCTATCAGAATTGGCATAGATGCTTCGCAGTCAGTTGCTAGTTGTGCAATATCTACTGATGTAGGAATAATTGCGTCTGCAACGATTGAGAGGCCAATTGAAAATTTTCCCACATTGACCCGGGATGTTATCGCTCGTGCAAATATTTGTTTGAACGACATTGACGAGATTGTAGTATGTATTGGGCCGGGTTCGCAAACAGGGATTCGAACTGCAGTTGTAACAGGAAACGCCTTAGCGTTGGCTTTGAATAAACCGGTTTCTGGTGTATTAAGCACAGATGCTGCAGCCGTGATTTCGAAATCCGATGAAACCTATAAAGTTGCTATTTCGGCTGGAAGAAGACGCTGGTTTATAGAAGATTATAGTTGGCAAAATGGCAGATTGAACCGGTTGGGTACATTAAAATTAGTTGATGATTTGCCTGAAAGTATAGAACCAAGTTTTTATGCCATTGAGGACAAATCTGATAATGAAAAGAACTGCGCAGTCGGAATTCTAATGATAGCAGAGCAGCAGAGACATCTTATTTCACAATTAATGCTTGGTGAGGTAAGGCCATATGAGTATAAGGACTGATTATGAAACTTGATTTTTTTTATTCCTCGCATATCGGGGAATGTAGCCAATTTAGGCATATATAAATTAACAATATAATAATCGAATAAGAGTTTGACAAACCGAACAAAGGCCGCCTCGCAATTACTATTTTAAAATGCGAGGCGCTTTTTTTGCAGGTCTTATTTATTATCTATATGCACGCTGCCGTTAAAACCTTTAACTTTTCTTGCTTATATGAATTTAGATAAAGCTCTTCCTGACAGATCATATCCAGGTATTTGCTGATTGGGAAACGTGATTTCTTCCCGGAATAACCTGATTTTCTAATGTAATAGTTTGTCATATCCATCAAAAATTCAATGTCATCTTCCTTGTATGGGTAATCCGTGCAAAGGATATCGCGGATGGTCTGGACTGTTTCCGGCCTGCAGTGGTAAAAGCCGGATGTATTGTGTATTACCCGTTCCAGCAATCTTAAATACTCTGCATACAGAAATTGTTGTGCTGCCATATCATCACCGCCTTTTGTAATATATTTATCCTATTTATAGTATAAAGTATATTCTCAAATAAATCAATAAAAATGTAATACATATAAATATATAAATATCTTAATAAATTAAAGAAATATAATGTAATACATAGTAATGTAATACATATAATAAGTCAAAATAATAAGTAATAAGTAATAAAATATACATAGTAATGTATTACAACTTGAAAAAGCTGCTGAATGGTGTATAATTATAGAAAAAGGCACCGGGAGGATATAACAATGCCAAATGCAGATAAAAGACCACAAAAAGCGCCGACATCGTTTCGCATAGACCAGGAAACTGCGGATAAATTTAAGGAAGTTGCAAAGGAATTCTCAAATCAGGATGCTGCATTGAATGCATTATTGGCGGCTTTTGAGAGGGAAAAGCTGCAGGAAACCAATCCGCAATTTTCCGAAGATTTAAATATGTTTGAAAATTATCAAAGATGTCTTTCGGCGAAATTTGTTGATATTCTTAAAGCATTGGCAACTGCTGATGAAAGAGCTAAGGTAGATGTGCAGAAACTTTTGGACTCGAAAGATACTACGATTGCCGACCTTCAGACCACATTGGAGGAAGCAAAAAGGCAGAAACAGGCATACGAGGATCTATATCGAGAAGCCCAAAAAGAGAAAAAGACAGTTGAAGATAGTCTGCATAGCGCACAGTTGGACACTGAAAGACTGCAGCGCAACATACAAGAAAAAACGGAACAGCATGCATCAATCTTGGCTGATAAGGAGAGATTGAATGATATTTTGAGTAAAAACGTGGCGGAGCTACAAGGAAAAATAGAGGAGTATCAAGGATACGCGCAGCAAATTACAGAGATGGAAGGACAAATTACCTCCAATAATGCTAAGATCAGAGAACTTGAGAATGCAAATAAAGAACTGGAATATCAGCATAAGATGGAATTACTGGATAAGGAAAGACAGTTCGAGAAAGAAAAATCGGATATGAAGACGCAATTTGATGATAAACAGGAGGCTTTGCGTGACAAATACGAAAAAGAGATCGAGAAACTAAGGCAAAGGCTAGAAGAGGGTCAAAAGAAGAACTAGGTGATATCACTTAATTACAAAAAGGGAGAACAGCAATGAGGAATTTGTTTATTATTGGAAATGGTTTTGACAGGGCGCACGATTTGCAAACGGGTTACGAAGATTTCCATCGGTATTTAAAGCAAACATATCCTGATGCAGATGAGAATACGAGCATGCTACCTTCTGTATATCAGGATCAGCATGGAGAGATTTGTTGTAATGACAGTGAGGCTGTTGGTTTTTTGATGAGGATTATTACACAAGCCGAATTATCCCTTAAGCTGAGGGATATGACACTAGAGGAGTTGGAACTTAACCTGAAGAATATAGAGCAGGAAGAATTTGAGCAGAGGCTTAAAATGTGGAGTGCATTGGAGAAAGTCATGGGAGAACTTGACTATAGTGAGGTGTTTGACGTCTTGACAGAACCGCTTGATGAAGATGGTGATGTGGATTTATGGGACGATGCATATCAGAATGAGGATGTGGCAACTGATTTGCATGTGGTTATTGAGAAATTTTCGGATTACTTTGCAGATTGGATTAAAACGATAAATATAGCAAAAGCAAAACAGATTCCTTCTTTTAAAAAATTAATAGAATCGGATGATGTTTTCCTGAATTTTAATTACACGGAAACATTGGAAGTAGTATATAAGGTGCTAGCTAAAAATGTATGTCACATACATGGGAAACAAGGAGAAATCCTGATTTTAGGACATGGAAGAGATGAAAGGGAGGAAGAGTATAATCATAATATGAGTTACCATACCGGAGCGGAAGACATATTATCAGATATACATCGCATGTTAAAAAAAGATACAGACTTGGCAATAAAGAAACATGAAGAATTCTTCACATCACTTCGTGATGGGATTAACAATATATATTCGCACGGGTTTTCCTTTGGGGAGGTTGACCAGCCATACATAAAAAAGATTTGTGAAATGATACCGACTGAAAATATTACTTGGTATTTAAATGATTTTGATAAAAGCCAGCTTCAAGTGTTTGAGGAACAACTGCGTTCTGCTGGGTTTAAGGGGGAGATTTCAACATTTTCAATATAATATTTAGATTATATAACGGTATCACTTGATTCCTTACCTTTCCATAGGTCCGATAAAAATCGCCGAGTTCTATTCTATCCACAAAAGCACCCGGCGGGCGGACCGGATATTTTTGCAGGGATTAAGATTTCTAGATTCAGCAGAAGTTTGAACTTATTGTAAACAGAATACAGGGTATAATTTTTCTGTAAGATTTTATTTAGTGGCATATATAAATTTTACACCAAGAGTCGGGCTATTCAAAGACCCGGCTCTTACTTTTTGACATAAAAATGCTGCAGCACTAATTTCTATTTAATACGACAGCCCCTATTTACATAATTATTAAATTTGTATGCAAAGAAAGTTGGTAAAATTGTCAAAAAATCGGTAAAATTGAAAAAATATATCTATATAACAAATGATATAATTAAGAAAACAAAAACTATATGTCGATATTTTTGTATTTGACAATATTAATTAAATTATTAAAGGAGGAAAACAAATGAAAAAAGATGTAGAGAATCAAATGGCAAGAATGCTGGGAACAGCTTTTCTCGCCGAAATCCCCACTATCGCTAAAGATGCGAGGCAGGTATCAGATAAGACGGCGCTTAATGCGGCAGCTGACGGACCGGAGGAAAAGTTCGAAGTGATGAGCGTTGATTTCTTCTATCACAAAGAAAACAATCAGGTTGAGGCGGTGATATGGCTTCGCTCCGGTGTGCAGATGGAATATGGAGTGATCCAGGCAGAACTGTTACAGAATGACATATGTATTGGAACGAACACTGTAGCCGGTGTGAAACCGGACACTTTGATGTTCTCCGTCCACGGAACGCCAAAAGGAAATACGGTAAATACAGATGATATAAAGGTAAGAGTCAGCACTCTTGAGAAAGGGCGGTCAATGGCACTCTCTGCATGTGAAAATGTTTTTGAGAGTTCTATGATGACCGGTTTTGACGAATGCATCGATCGGATTGAAATCACGGATCCCGTCAATAAGAAGACTAAACAAGACAGTACGATTCATGTATCCTTCAACAGATACTCCAAGCTGCAGCAACTGGTGGATTATGACTATACCAGCTACTGGGGCTCCGGCGGTGACCAGCCTGCTTATCTGGATATGAAGGGAAGCATTTATCTTAAACCCGGTTATAGCTATGTAGAAAATAGTTTCAAAACAGATAAAATTTTTCTGCGGCGTAATCAGGAATTTCTGGAATATTGTAATGGAGAGGCCAAGATAGATGTCGGCAACGATAAGAGTATTACTTATACTTACAATAACGAGTGGAAGACTGAGTTCAAAAGAAGTGTATTTGGCGCTTGCGCCACGATGGACTACCGTATGTCGGCGACCCTACGATGCCGTGAAGACAGCAGCGGAAAGGAGTCCACAACCATGATCGTTGTGTCCAGCCAGGATTACGATAATGTACTGTCCATAGGCGCCGCTCCCTCCAACTATAAAAAGATTCCCAATATTTTGTTCTACTGGGGCTGCGTGGAGGAAAATACTCTGATTACTATGGCTGATGGATCTAAGAAAAAGATCAAAGAGATTCAACCGGGAGAAGATGTGCTTGGAACAAATGGAAATGCCCACCGTGTGGCAGATATCATGAAGGGGGATGAGGAGAGTCTGATCAGTATTATGGTTGTCGGAAGTACTCCGATCCTAGTGACCAGAGATCATCCTTTCATGACAAAACAAGGGGAGAAGACCGCATTGCTCCTGACGGCAGAGGATGAGCTCCTTTTGGAAGACGGCACCTATGCGGCTATAGAAGAAGTCTATCTGTCAGAGAAGAAATATAGCGTATATTCTCTTGTACTTGAACCGGAAGGATTTTTCTATGGAAACGGCTATGCCATCGGCGATTCCGCCGCGCAGGGAAGATCGGCAAGAACACTGGCAGACACCTGTGACTTTACGGTACCAGAGGAAATCTTAAAAGAATGTGAAAAAATCAATCAGGTCATGAGCCAAAAATAAGGAGCGTGATAAAATGAATTTGAAAAACAAAAAGAAAGTTGCGGCACTTCTGTCAACAGTGTTGGTTATTTTTATCCTCTCTGCCTGTACAAGTGCTAGTACTGCATCCAATGAGTATACGACGCTTGAGGCAAACGAAAATATATCTCTTAGTGTGGCTCTGTTTCCATACGTGCCGGATGTTAATCTATTTAAAACTGTGATTAGCGAAGAGTGGGAAAAGGCGCACCCGGATGTCGAACTAAAATTTTTGGATTGGAACTGCTATGACAATAAGACCCTCACGCAAGACGACGCTGATGTTGTCACATTTGATGCTCTCTATCTGACAGAGTATGCCAGTACGGGACAGCTTTTGGAGTTGGATTCTTCCGCCATATCACAGCAAGAGGATATTCTGGAGTTTGTCCGCGAGGGAGTCAAATATGACGGAAAAACATATGGTGCAGCACAAATGATCTGCGCCAACCTGTTCTTTTACCGCGAAGGCGACACAGAGCTTGCTAATGTATACAATGTGGATGAGCTATACGATATATTGGGTGAAAATATACTGGATGAGCCCAATCCCAAGGAAGGACAGGGGTTGGCAGTGGATTTGTCCTCCGGTACAGGAAACGTATGTTTTTACCTGGATGCCATAATAGATGCGAAATCCGTATACACAGATTTTGCAGAATTACCGGACCTGCAACACATCAATGAGAAAGCTGTGGAAGGGTTGAATCAGATGATACTGATGGAAGGCCGGGCTCTGAGCAGTAAGGAGCTGAACTGGGCCAAATTGTTCGGACAAGGAATAGGAAAAGCTTATATAGGCTACAGCGAAACTATGGCAGATATGAATATGGACCCGTCACAGCTGCATGTAGGTACTCTGTCTCTGGCAGACAGAGAAGATATTCCGCTGTTTTATGTGGATATTGTGGCAGTTAACAACAGCCGCGCCAAGAAAATGAGCTCTAGGAAACGGGAACTTGCAATTGAGCTGGTAGAACTTATGACGAGCAAGGATACCATGACGAAAATCATAAGCGGAGGTGATGGAGGTGCATGCCAGTATATCCTGCCCGCAAGAACCGGCTGTTATGATACATTGGAAACGAACTTTCCAATCTATACACAGTTAAAAGCCATAGCCGGACAAGACGGTAATCATGTATTCCGCATGGGAGCGAATGCCCACGACTACATTGATGAAGCCAAGAAGGTATTGCCCCATTATCTGTTGCAGTGAGAATAGCCCCTTCGTCTATGTAACTTAAACTTTTGGCGTTCATGACTTTTATTGGTGGATTGTAAGCTAGTCAAAAATATACACTTATTCTCTTAAAAATGCGGATAGTAAGGCAGACTCTGAAACTCCATAGAGAAAGAAGTGAGGAATATCAATGACAGTATCACCTTAAAGGGGCTTGTATTGGGAAGAGTATCCTGTAAAAATAAAGAAAATTACTTAAAAGAATGTCAAGGGGAGTCTATATGAATTTGCAGAATTTGATATCAACCATTCAATCATATGAAGCAATAGGATACAGTCTTTTGTTTATTAATGCAATATTATCAGCTTTATTTGCGGAAATAGCACTTACAAAGAATCGTTTTAAAGGAATACGTGATAAGATGATTGGGCATTTGATAATGTGTGCGCTATTTTTTATGATATTATTTGCATGTGTATTGGGTCTTTTAGCGTTGATTTTTCAATTTGTTCCTCAAGAAGAAAGCCTCCTAACCCTTCTGAGAAGAATCTGGAAATTTTATTCCACAAGCTTTTTTATCTCCTTTGCCGCAGCAATCATATCCAGTTACCTGCTGTTCTATATGAACAAAGGGAGTAAGCCAGCGATCAACCTCGGCATCGCTCTTTTGGTGTTGTCGGCTATCATAAGCGGTGTACAATTTTTTCTTAGTTCCTTCCGATTGGTAAATCGTCCATATATGCCAATGCCCGTTGAGGCAATTTCTTCTTTGATTAATTCCCGCATGAACTCATATCCCTTTGTTATTTCATCGACTGTATTAGAGTCTCTTGGGGATGGAAGTTACCTATTGATTCCTGAAAATACCGATCTTAGCGGGGAAACAGGTGAAAGTGGTCTGGAAGATGAAACCACACAGCCGGAAGTGATTACGGAACCAACGGATTTAAGTGGCTATATTTCAGCTTTGTATACAGACTCCTATGCACCAGGAATGGGTGCAGAAGACTACTTGAGAAAAGCATATGACTTATTTTTAGCGGGAAGATATGATGATATTGACTATGTCGCACTTATGTGGCATTGTATGTATGACTATAGTATATATCTTCCTGAGTATAGCGGTCCAGGTTACCTATATGAAGCTCTGTATTACTACCAACAGGCAATGGATAACTATGGCGAAGCTGTGTTCAGATACTATAATATGGCGGTGGCTTATTATACACTAGGTGATTTTCCCCAGGTACGTGATTGCCTGAAGCGGGCGCTAGAATTGGATGAAGACGTAGATGAAAAACATCTAACCTATTCCTATTATAAAAAGTGTATTCTGGAATGGGTGGATACAGAATCTTGTAATTATCTTATGGAGGATGCGCTAACCGTCCTGGATTATGATCCACAGAATCTTTCCATGATTGTATTGTATGGCGCCTGTGCCCTGGACCAAAATGAGGATGTTGATAATGCATATCGACTGCTGTGTAAAGCTGATGACTATTTTCAGGGCGGTAGCGCGATGATCAAAATCCTTCGTGTCATCTGTGCGGATCTGACAGGAAAAGATGAGTCTTTTCTGCTGAAAGACATTTTTGAGTTAGAAGAGAAAAAAGGACTCAGCAATTCAGAGGAGATATATCTTGTCCGCTATCTTTTTGCTACAAACCGAAGTGAGGAATTGTGGGGTTATATCGCCAATATAGGAAACGAAAATGGTGAAACACTAAATGCTGAACGGGCGCTGATGAAAGCAGAATGGTTTTTTAAAATTTCTCATTTAGAGTCCTTTGTTCCTGAGGAAGCCCAGGTATTTCTTGCTCAGGTCCAGGAACGCCTAACCCAGTTAGAAAATGGAACAGAAGAAAAAGAACTTTTGATTTTGGCAAAAACTTTGTTGCAAAGCAGCCTTGGTGAGATAGAGCCAGTTTCGGAAATTGATAGATATGAACCAATGGGAATTTCCTATACGGAATATGCCTTAGCAGCGGTCACCGCATTTAACGCTGGACGGTATGAGGAGGCAATTTCTTATTGCGAGAGCTTCTTCCGTTCGGCGAAAGAAGCGGACAGTGATTCGGTGGATACCAAGACACCTCAACTGCAACCTCAAGAATATATGAATTTATACTACTATATTCAACTTATATCCGCATATTCCAACTTTGAATATGCGAAGGAATTCCGAAAAAATTCCGATCAGTGGATGGCTTACATGGAGCGTGCGGAACTAGAATGTGCTGCCTTTGAACAATCTTCAAAAAGCCTTTATTACATTGGGGAACTTTTCCAAAACCTAAAAAACAGCATTGCCATCGAAAATGGAGATATGCCCGATGAAGAAACTGCTAATATTGAAGTACCTTAGGATTTGCGAGAAAAATTTAACTAAAATGAAATAGAGAAATATCAAGGCTCAATAGAATTTAGCTACAATTCCGCCTTGGCAAGAAACTCTATGTACTCTGCTAAAGATATTCCATATTTTCCTATCATTCGTGAAAAAGTAACCCATGTACCGTATGGCTTAAAAATGCAATGACCTTAATGGTATTTTCCATGCTCTCTTTTCCGATAGTAGCATTAAATGTTAGATCGCCGCATAGTGATTGTACTTACTTCTCGATGCCATATAATCATTGAATACGGAGGACAAATCATGGTATTTCCTCACAATATTCATAGAAAAGCCCGTTTTCCCGGATATCGCTGCTTATCGTTGAAATATACCTGCCGTTGTCCCTATTGACGTAACTTTCTATGTGATTAATAATACAAATGATATTACTGCATTTTATGTGCGTGTATTCCCTACCGAGTTCAAGGCTGTTGACATCCATCCAGCATGCGCCGGCGCATATATCCCGAACGGCGCATGCTGCACATCGTCTGCACGCTCCGCAAAAGGTCGGATTATGATGACGCCTGGTACTATCACACTCTGAAATATGACCGATTTTATACTTCTGTTCAAAAACCGAATCTACGCAGGGGAAAATACTCCCATCAACATCAATTGTAAAGTGGGTTGAATTAGCACCGCACCGCACCTTTTCCTGTTTCAGATTCAGCGATAAATCGCGATATATTAGATTAAAAATTGGAAAAGACATGGCAACTCCTGCTTTTAAGCCGGAATACCAAAAATCAATCAATCTGCGCGTCTGTTCGTTATAGCGTTCGCTAAAGTCTATATAAGTATCCGGTGAATAATCCTTGTCGCAAGTTTGCCAGAAAATGCCGTCAAAACAGTTAATCAAACTGATAACAGAATAATCAACATATTCGATAGCGTCCGATATTGTCAATCTGGCGTATATTTTTGTCATTTTTTTTATTTTCCTGACGTTGTCTATGATAGTTCTGTACGTTCCATGACCTCTGAATTTATCATTGGATACCTCATATCCATCGATGGAAACCATAATCATATCAAATAGTGCAAGTTCCTCTAGAGACAGTCTGCTTAACAGAATACCGTTTGTCTGAATTCCGAATTTTATATTATCCGAATCGAAAAAACTTATTACATCTTTGATAAAGTCAATATTTAAAAGCGGCTCTCCACCGTAGAATACAATGCACTTTTCCCCTTCAAAATCCGATATGTATCGTTGTAAATGGTAAAGGTTGTATTCCGCTTTTTGTTTTGATGTTTTATCCTGCGCACAGTATGCACAGCTTAAATTACATTCTCTTGTAGTATATAGGTCAAAATAATACATGGTTGTTTTTTATCTCCTGTAGTTCCATTATTAGCCTGCCGTCCAACATATAATCTTTTTTCTCGATAAAAAAGCCCAGTGTTTTGAGATACTCTATGATAGTATCACAATGCTCCTCGGCAATCTCTGTCATTGTATATACCTTTTTTTGTGTCAGTAAGTCGATTATGTGTATTGCTGACAGTACCCCGCAGACAACCTGCCAGCTTGTACCGTTAACGCCGTATTTCTTATAACATTCCTGATGGTCTGCTCTATTGTAATAATAGTGAAACAGTTCGTCGGGTTGTTCTTCGTTATGAATCAATATTCCCACGCAATCTTCCCCAGTTATATCATGATAAACTGGAATATTTTTTATCGCCTTTTCCGCCGTTTTTTGTGAAGAACTAATAAAATAATCACTAATTCTTTTTGGCGGTGAATACAAAAACGCCGACAATAGACATTTTTCATTGCTCCGAACCATGGACACTATTTCTTCGTGTGGTACAAGATTAAACCTATCAGCTCTCGAACCAAAAGATTCCTTGAACGAAATCTGCTTTGCCGTTTTCTCTAATGGGACTATCTCTCTGTTATAATAAAAAGTGTTGTCAACGCAGAATTCGCTGTAAAGCGAAAACGGAGACCATGTGTTGAATATCTCTCCAGAACATTCCGCACTGTCTGTTTCCAGTTCAATAGCCGAATGATAATAATCCGGCTTATACTTGCTGTATATAACTTCTATTATACCCGGATTCATGCCTGCTCCGATAATTGCTTTTACGTTCGGTTCGGAACTTTTAAAGATTTCAAATGCCTCAAGCACATCTCTTACAGTTGTATTATCAACTTCCACTCCCGTATCGATATAATTTATACCACGCTCGCTGCACATCAATAATATTTCATTTGAAGCGGCACCAGTTAAATTTATCAGGATATCCGGTAAACTATCGATTTTTACTGATTTTAGATATTCCTCAATCGAACAGTTAACCGCGCTATCAATAAATTCAAATTCTAAATCCACGCGGTAGCTACTGGCTACATTTTGCAGCGCCTTCCCTATATTCCCATATCCTGCTACCAATATTTTCTTCATACCGCTCTCCCTTAAAATACATACTCTGTAGATTCATTGACAGCAAAATTGACCGAATACACAGTTTTCATGTAGTTTCTGAAATCATAGAAATAGGCTCCTGTTTTATCGTAGCCTCTGTCGTTCATCATGTCACTCGGGATAATATAGGTGAATCCTTTTTTATATTCATTTTCTTTGAAATGTTCCTTGATATCGCTAAAAACAAGCAGACCTGCGCTTGTAATACTTCCTCCGTATCCCCTGTTTTCTACGCAAATCGTTTTTATATCCTTATGATGCTTCAAAAAGTAGCTGTGTGTAGATTTGGTGCAAACAACAATAAAATCATCAAATCGTTTTTTTAGCTGCTCCAAATTCTGGTCTATTACGCGGCAGTGCTCCTTGTATAAAACGCTCTTCATATCCGTTTCATTATCCAGATACTGAACTTCGTTATAGAAATCATCATTATGAAGTTCATATATTTTTTCAAGAGCGTCATAATGAGTGGCTTGGCACTTGACGGCAAAATCTCTGCTAAACTTATTGGAAAAATTTGTATGATGAATTTTATATATGCACATGTTCCCCCTGTTTTTATAGCCCTTCAGTGTTTCCACGTCGTCGCAGAGCATAGAGATATCACCGAAATATTTCAGATAGCTGAAGCTGATAGGCATCTCCTCTAAAAAGGTTCTGACACGTTCCACATTATTAATGCTCATTATCTTATTTCTGAAATCACTGTTGAAGGTGTTTACAGAGAGACAAATTTTTAAGTTGTTAATCTTTTTTAATTCTTCAATCATTTCATCGGTGGCATAAACAGCGGAGGTATCAAAGTGTATAGTTGCATCGGGATACCTTTCGTTTATTCTCTTTAAAAAATAAACAAAGTCCGGATGCGCCATTGGCTCGTTCCAATACATGCCGAATCCGCCGCCGATGATTATTTCAGGGCATTTAAACGGATTGACAAAATCAAGAGCATCTTCAAATTCATCTCTGGATATAAAAGGGATTTTCATTAATGAATCCGGGAAATCGTTATTATTGAAACAAAATTTGCAGCCAATCCGGCATACAGAACCAAGTTCAATCGTATAGGGATCAATACCCTCAGATGCAGCGTTTAATAAAAATCTTTTATATTGTGACATATTTAGATTTTTTTTACGTTCCATTGCTTTTCCTCTCATTGATAAATAGTACGTGTGTAATTCACATTGCTTATGCTGTAGTTTTAACAATTTATGTGAATTATATCGATAATTGTCTGAACTAGCAATAATGTGGTCTATATTGGATAAAAATTGGGTAAAAATAGTATAAAATCCGTACTAGAGTTTCATTCCCACAAAATTGAGGTATACTTGACCTTGAAAATTATAGAGGGGTTCCAAAACTATGATTAAAAGGCTACAGCTCCTTTGTTTTAAAATGAGATAGAATGCCGTATCGCCGTCAGATGACCGTCTTCCTCTGTTCTGCAGGAATAAATAGCGTCAAGTGGCGGGTAGGATACTAACAGGCTGTCCGGACAAAAATATACGGAAAAACTTTGCAACAGCGGTTCTTCCTGCATATGTGAGTACAGTGTCAGCGCCATTGACAGATTTTCCACCAGGAAGATAACAAAAGGCACAGGGTACTCGTCAGAATGTCTCTGCAGCCAGATGCGAAGCATTTTAAGCCGGGTAAGATTGTTTTTTGTCCAGTTCCCGTACTCTCTGCAGGAAAACACAAAAAGCCAGATATATTCTTTCCCCTCGAAAACTGGATGCGTTGCACTGCAGCATAAAACAGAATCAATGGTAAACGGTGTAGAACCTATTTTGGTGCCTTTTATATACTGCAATGAGTCAACACGTGTACTATAATGCTGCTGGAACCGTATCAGGAACTGATTTAGCGATGCAAGCTCCAGTTTACGGACTGCAGAAATAGCGGCAGTGGCCGCCTGATGGAGGTTCGGGGTAATGGATGCCATATATGTATGTGCCGCCTGGGATAAACAGTATAGACGCAGTGGTGAGGTTGTGGCGTCCGTTCCTTCGACTTGTTTTGCAGAGTCAGCGAAGGCATAGCGGAGGATAATCCCTGCTTTCTTTAGTTTATTCAGGTTGCTTAGGTAGGATGGCTTCTGATATCCCTGATGCAGTGTGTAGTTAAGCAAAAAGGCTATGTTACCGCTGTTTGTGTATGGATAGCGGGCCAGTATCTTCATGATTTCAATGTCGATAAGATTGATAATCCGCTTCTGTAGCAGAAGCTCTATCTCAGAATGGCTGCAGTTTTTATTACTGTTTTCAAGCACAAGCTCCCATCCGACTTCCATATGGAAAGGGGTCTTGGCGACAAAAGATTCTATATCCGATGTTTCTTTATGATCCATAAGTCCTCCTCATATTTTATAAGATATCATCAATATTCTCGCTGCCATCAGGCAGGGTATTTGCAATCATCTGATCGGTGATATCTGAATCGTCCGATACAGTTGATGCACTTTGAAAATAGCTTAGTGGCGTCCCGGGAAGGAAGCTGAAGCCTGTTTCCATTTCAATATCGGAGAGAATATCGTCTTGGATGTCTAAATTGTCCGGAATAGGGCTGTCAGCATTGACAGTGACCGGATAAAAGAAAATGTCACTCCGTTTTATGTTCTCCCAGTCTTCTGGCTTTAAGAACTCCACAATCCCCTGCAAAGCGGGAAGGGGTCGTCCGTTTCTGGTCGTAAAGAAGGTCACTTCCTGAAAGTCCTTCATTCGGATGTCGATTTCTTCAAGGAAATTCTTCTGTGTTGTCATTTCCCTGCTTGAAAATGAATAGTGCGGGGAACTGTCAGTGATAGCGGTTTCCGTCGTTGACCGCTGTACTTCAGTCACATCATGTACACCCGCCAGGGCAGAAAAAATCTCCATATCGGAAAGGGAGGAACGCCCGAACACAATGATATGCGCGCATCCCAGAATGACACCTTTTAAATACTTGGTAATCTCGTTTTTTTCCATCTGATCCAGTGTCTGTATTGCTACAGTCATCGCAACCCGGAACTTGCGGAATAGCGAGAAGTTCTTTTCGAGAGAAGGGTGGATCAGTACGGGAAGTTCGTCTACATAGAAAAAGTGCGGAATGCGGGTAAATTCTGTTCCCGGTCGTGATAATACGGCATTATTAAATGAAAGAAGAAAGAATAAACCGAAAGCTACGGCATCCGTGTCGCCGCTGGCGAGATTGTAGTTACATACAGTGACCTCTCCGTTTGCCAATGCACGGTCGAAATCAATACTGTTCTGTGAGCAGAAAATCTCCCTGTTGGCAGGCATCAGCAGGAACTCATTGATAATGTTGCGTGTGCCTCGGCTCTGGTCCTCCATCTTATCCCTGCCTTTTCCGAGCAGGTCTTCACGTATGTACTGGATGATAAAGGCGTACTGCTTTGTACTTCGGTCCAGGTCCTCCAGTTTATCAACGTATTCTATTAGCAGATCAAAGTTGTTGATGATTGCCTGTAAGTCCGTAGGTGTGGCCTGCCTCTTGCGTAATATAGGTACGGTTGCCATTACCAGAATAGCGAGGTTGGCAATCATCTGGCGGTTTAAGCCGGTAAAATAGGAGTCTGCTTTTCCCTTTAGATCCGTTATTGCCTGCATGACATCGGAGAAGATGACGGCTCTCTTTACGATCATCTGGTTTTTTGCATCTTCTTCCATATGGGTAGGGATATAAAACGGGTTTAGTCCGATTGTGTTCTTTTTGTGCTTTCCGTCTGCATCACGTACGGCATCTATCCGATTGTATGGGATGTCCCGTGCGTCACACAGACGGCATACATCATCCGTCAGTGAATCGTCCGGAGCAAGCACGGTAAGACCGCATATGGGATAGTTAAGGCGGATATCTTCCAGCTTCTTTTGTATCTCCTGAAGCTTGTGGTCGATTTCATAAGGCGATATGTCTTCCGGCTGTTTGACGATAGGGATGCAGTCATTGACGGAAAAGCTCCGTGTATTGGCTGGAGGGGAGTATGTGATAAGACCGGCGGCCTCCAGCTGCTTTACATGGAATTTCTGCACATCCTCTGCCTTGCAGCGCATATTTAAGTCGTCACGGATAGCGGGCAGGATGGTGGAAGATGTTTTTCCGGTGCCGGAAGTCCCGTCGATCAGCGTGTGCAGGAAGCGGTCCTTTGCATATACAGTAATGTTTTTACCTGTATTGATGTCCCGCACGATATTCATGTTATAAGCAATCTCGTTCTTTTTCTTCGCTTCCGGCTCTATGAAATGTGTTATCTTGTAAGCTAGTACCTTTTTGCGGCACGCCGGGTCCCGGAGGGCAAAAAAGACTCCCTTTGATAATAGAAATCCTATAGGGATAAGGGGAAGCTGCGTTGCAATTCGGCCTAGTAGCAGCACCATGTTCTTTGTAAAAGCCTCGTCCACGGGAAGCCGGAGGATTGCAGGCAGGAAAACACGGGACAGTCCGCAGTAAATCAGCGACAGCAGGATCAGGAAAGCGGAGGATAGTACGCTCCCCAGGCATAGCAGCTTTATTTGGTGGAAATTGTAAAAAGAGTACTTTGTTCCATAGAGATAAAGCAGTATCGGGGCGGTCAGCCAGAATACGAGGTATACCGGGTTTAAGGGGATAAAGCTGTAATCCAGCCGATAAAGGGAAAACAGGAACTTGATGGTAAAGTGCAGCATATGCAGGAATAAGGCTATGTATCCGGCATTAACGGGCAGAATGGCGCGGTTTCCCTTTATATTTGCGGCAGCCTCCTCCCTGATGCTGTTGAAAAAACTTGTTAGGGAGTGTATTTTACTCAATAAAGCTCACTCCTTTCTGTGATGGATAGCTGCCCGGTAAAGTCGTCAAAATCAATCATGGCAGGCAGCCAGAGTTTTTCCTTTTTAAAATAGGCATTCTGCAGGGCAGGCGTTTGGTACAGGTCTGCCTTTTTGTCCAAGAAACAGATATGCACACAGGCATTTTCCGGTTTCTGCAGGATATTGGACAGCTCAGACATAAACTGGACTGCATCTTTCCGGTCTGAAACCAGCAATATGAACAGGCAGTCTCGTTCTTTCCGATGCTTCCGCAAAAAAAAGCGGACGCGTTCGCGTCCACCAAGATCATGTACAATATCCTCGAATATAATCACGGATTGGGAAGAATCCTTATTTTCAAAAGTGTTATAAAAAAAGAACTGAAGTTCTCCCATATCGGAAAGAGACTGGGAGGGGTGATATTCCCATGCATCCAGGTTCTGCAGTCCAATATGGAACAAGATTTGCGGAAACCATTGCTGCAGGTGATATTCTTTCTGGAAAAGAAAAGGAATGTTGTCTGCCAGTCTATGGTTAGGAATGACATACAGACGCATACCTTGGCGGATACGGTGCTGTAATGTGGCATAGCTGCGGTTATCCAATATGCTGTAAAATTTCTGCTTCAGACGTTTCAGAAAAAGCGCATCCTGATTGGAAGCACGCTCGTCCTGAAGGGATGTATCATACAGGAATTCTTTTTTCATCAGGATGGCATCATTTAACGAGATATCGGGATACTGCCTGCATAAATTCCTTAAAATCGTTTTGTCGTTTCCCGACAGCAGAGATAAATAAGGAGAGCTGCCGTTCTCAACAATGTCGAAAAATGACGAAAAGTGCAGAGGTTTCCCCTGTTCCTTCTCCAGAGTCTGCCATATGCGGATTGTCTTTAACATAATCCGGTATACGGAATAGGGTGGCTTCTTTATCGGTGGTGATTTAATTTCTGTATTTAAAGTGAAAACAAGGGTATTTTCCATTGCATTCATGCCAAGGAACAAGTCTGAGTCCATATATTGAGACAGCTTGTTTTCCAATGCGGCATCCCCTTGTGTACGGTTATCCAGCTCTATATAGTAATTGCCGTATCCCGTTTCCAGAAGCCCGTCACAGCGGGGTGTCTGCTGTCTGTCCGGTGCAGCCTGATAGCGGGCTTCCAACTGCCAAATGGGAAGATGCTCAAGGCATGGGCAGGAAAGATACGCAAAATATATATCGTTGGTGTGGATGCGGTGTGGGAGCTGCTGCTGGCTTGTCGGGGGTCTGCGCTCAAGGTCGATCTGCTTTGCACATAGAAAAGTGCTGTCAAAAACCTTTTCAAGACGCGTTTTCCCTTTTGCGGTCAAGAGGAAATATCTTATACGGTTAGTGTTTGGCAGGGTTTTGCCTGTTATAAGCCCCTGCTCTATAAGTTTTTTCAGGCTCAGGCGTCCGCCTGTGGAAGAAATGCCGTGAAGCCCGGTAGCTGCCAACTGCTGATAGGTCAGTGTGTTTGCCTGCGCAAGAATAAAGAGGTCACAGTCGCTTTTTGTCAGGGAGAGCAGCCGGGCTTCCTTAATCAGCGTGTCCCTGAAATTTAGTGTGTTTTGCATTATTTTGTTGCTCCTTTCTCTTGAAAATAAAAAAGCCGCAGAATCTGCAGCTTAAGTAACCTGTCGCCAGGGATTTAGTCTATTTTTGATCCAAAAGGAGCTCATACATAATAAAAACAATAGAATTGTAGCATAAGAAAGTTATAGTTGGCAAGATATTAATTTTTCTTGAAGACTGATTTATACTGAGTATTTGGTTCAAATTTTTGGCGGAGATGTTCTATATCCATCTGTTCTACAAAAAATGCTTTGTCGAATAATATGGAAATGCACGAATGGTATTCCGTATTTGAAATTCATGCGTGTTTTCTTCATACGCGAATTTAGGGTAGAGGCATACGGAATATTTTTATGTTAATCGCATATGGGATAAGAAAATTTCCCGATTCAATAGGAAAATAGAAATCTTGCTGCAATAAGAACACATACGAAAGAATATGTCCTTAAATAACACATTTTTTAAATACTTGTGTTAGAAGGAAAGGCGAAAAGAAAATATTCACAGCATATGCTACAAGAGACGTCTGAAAGAATAGATAAACTACTGTGATATCTAATAAGCAAAGGGGTATAAGAGTATATGTGATCTATTTAGAAATGGGAAATCTGACATATAAACTCGGAATTATTGCATCTGGAAAAATAACCTTAATAAAAAGTGTACAGTATATGAAAACAGAACAGGAAAGAGAAGAAGAGATTTTAAAGAATTAATAAATTGTTTGGTCTAATGGATGAATGATGGATGGCTAGATAGTAAGTTGCTATGCATCCATTCTGTTACTGTACTTATTGTTATTTTTGTCGGGGTATACTCCACCAAAATATACAAATAGAGAATAATGAGTTAATGAGGAGGTTATATCATTGCTTAAATTATTGCTAACAAACCGTTGTAATTTAAATTGTCGATATTGTTATGAAGGAAGCAAAAAAACCAATACTCTCAATGATATAAAGGGAAAGAAAGCAATAGATTTTTATTTTGATTTACTAATAAAGGAATATGAAAATATTGGGTTCATTCCAATTGTTTATCATGGAGGAGAGCCGCTATTAGAGTTTTCATTAATGAAAGAATTAACAGAGTATGCAAACGAAAAATTATGTAAACTAAATAATAAAAAAGTGAAAAACTGTGCTTTCTCCTTTACCACGAATGGGATTTTACTTAATGAAAAGATGTATGATTTTTTCATAAAGAATAATTTCGATATTTCGATTAGCATAGATGGGAAGCAAAAAACACATGATTTAAACAGAGTAGACTATAGTAATAATGGATCATTTACAAAGGTTTTTTTTAACGCAAATGAATTAAAGAAAGTACTTGGGAACAAACTTAAAGTTAGAATGACGGTGACTCCAGATACAATAGCAGATTTAAGTCAAAATGTGAGTTGGTTTATTGAAGAAGGATTTACAAATATTGGGATAGTCTTAGATTATTTTGCAGATTGGACAGGCAAATTAGAAAGTATAGAGGAAGAATTTAGAAAGCTTCAAAATATTTATATTACTTATCGTAAAAATAATAAAGAGTTTATTGTTGATATATTTGACGGAAAGATAAAATCCTACTTAGTTAAAGAGGCTCCTGCTTATTGTAATGCAGGATATGGAAGTATTACGGTTGATGCAGACGGGGAAATTTATCCATGCGTTTACGGTATTAATGAGCAAATGGCAATAGGAAATGTTTATAAAGGAATTAATTATAAAGAATATAGTAAAAAAATAGCTGAAGCTCTTTCAAAAGATGAACAAAGGATCTCAAATTGCGTAAACTGTGAAATACAATATTTTTGTCATGCAAAAAAGTGCGGGTTTCTAAATCATGCTACTACGGGATTTTTAAATGTTTCCAATGAGATAGTATGTTATCAGGAGAAAATATTGTTTCCGATTATTAAAGAAATTGTTGAAATATTTAATATTGGATCTGCAGAAAGTGTGAAAGGATGATTAGATATGTATGATATCATTCTTGTCGTTCCTCTATTTAAAGAAAAAGATTCATTGCCAATAATGGAATATCAGGGATTTGCTGTATTGCATGCATATTTGGCTAATAGAGGATTTAAAGTCAAAGTGATAGATGCCTATGCTGAACAGTTAGAGTTTGAAGATGTTATTACAATATTAAATTCTTATGAATATCGTTGGATAGGATTTACAGTAATGTCATCTTTATACTTAAAAAATGCCGAAAGAATAGTAAATGAATTGAATACTAAATATTCAAAAAATGCGAATGCTTTTTTGGGTGGCATTTATGCTACTTTGTATTGCAAAGACATTTTGGAAAGTTCAAATACATTTCAATTTATAGTATTAGGAGATGGGGAGAAAACTATTTCGGAAGTATTGGCAGGTAATGATTTACATCAAATTAAAGGGGTAGCGTATAAGGAAAATGGTGCAATTACTGAAAAAATCGGGAAGCCTTTAAGTGAGGATGAATTGAATTGCGCTCCGGATCCGATACACATGGATTTGCATAAATTTATAAAAGAGGGCGGCATAGTTCAAATTGTGACAAGCAGAGGCTGCTATGGACGATGTGATTTTTGTGCAGTTAATTCATACATGAAAAAAATCAATTGTTTTCAGTGGAGAGCCCTATCTGCCGAGAGAGTAGTTCGTGAGATACAGAGCCTTTACAGAATATACAATATTACGCATATTGATATTGCTGATGATAATTTTATAGGATTTGGTCAAAAAGGAAGAGATCGAGCAAAGAAAATTGCAGAGATGCTCATTAAAGAAGATATCAAAATTAGCTTTAATGTTTATTCAAGAGTAAATGATTTTGATGAAGAAACTTTTAAGTTGCTTAAAAAAGCTGGATTGAACAGTGTTTTTATGGGGATAGAATTTGGCGTACAGAGCATATTAGATTTTTATGGAAAAAATATAACAACTGAACAAAATAAAGAAGTTTTAAAAAAAATGCATGATTTGAAAATAAAAGTTGCACCTGGATATATTATGTTTGAGCCAAGAATGAGCATCGAAGAATTAAAGGAAAACTTAAAATTTTATTACGAAAATTGTGATTTTAAATTATATAAGATTTTTTCTAAATTAGAAATATATAAGAATTCTATGGCACATAAGAAACTTCGATCAATAATAAATATAAGTGATTTGCCGGAATTTCATTACAATTTTGGGGATGTGTGTACGTATGATTTTTTGAATCCTAAAATATCAAAAGTATTCGCAGAATTTAAAGAGGCTATTCCTCGCATTATGCCAAGCAAGTCTTATCAATACATAATGAGTCTAAAGACCGACTTAAATAATATTGAAAGCTTTCAGAATTTATGGAGTCATGAGATATATTGTATTCTTCAGGATAGTATTGACAGAATTAATTCTGGACATTATGAAAAAGGAGAATTGGCAGTAAATTTAGTATCTTTTGACAACAATTTTTTGGAACAATTACAATCAATGAAATTATAATATTAATTTACATATTATAATTAATACTAAAGGAAGGAGGTAAAGAAAATGAAAAACGATGCATATGTAGTAAAGCAGGAAGTAGAGTCTACCAACAATGATAAAAAAGATTATCAGGTAGAAGGTTATGCTACTTGCAATACAGCGGCAAAGAGATGTCAGCATGACTGTCTCGGCGATGTTTTTTGGACCTCTGCTAATTAAAAGTTTTATCTTCGTGTTAGATATCATTTCATGAGAAAGCATTAATTATGCTATTTGACTGAAAATATATCTGTATACACAGAAAAACTAAATGGTCCAAAGCACAGGAAACTTCTGCTCAGCAATTTGTAAAGCAGAAGTTTCTTTTTAAGAGGTTTATTATGGGTAAGTTATTACGATTTTATAAATTGTTTATGAAAAAATATATAAAAGTAAATATTGTAGTATTATTATTATCTTTATGTGAAAGTGGAATTAGTGTTTTTATACCTAAAGCATATCAATATATTATTGATTGCATTTTCGAAGAAAGTAATCATAGGCTGTTTATTAAGGTGATTATATTAATTATATTAGCTTATTTAGTTATAGCGGCGATTTCATATATATCAGGAGTAGTGTGTACTAAAATGAGCGAGGGCATATTGGCCGATGTTAAAATAAACCTTTTCGAAAAAATCGTTAGTCAGAACATGTTTTATTTTGATGTAAGTAAAGTAGGAAAAGATGTATCTAAAATAGAAAATGATGTAAATATATTAGAAAATTTCGTAGCTAATGGTTTTATTGATATATTAACGAGTATATTAAATTTTGGTTTAATCACCTATATGATGTTAAAAATTAATTTTGCGTTGACAATAATGACAATTGTAATGATGATTTTTTATATTATTTTAAGTAAAAAATTTATTTTTAAGACAAAAAAAATTAGTAGAGTTATTTTAGAGTCAAATGAAAATATTATGGCATTTATGTCGGAGTGTTTTCAAAAGATTCAGACAATTAAAATATTTACAATGGAGAATATTGTTAAAAGAAATTATTCATTTTTACAGAGAGATATAATTAAAAAGAAAATAGAAATGGCTAAAATACAAGTAAAAAACATTGAGTTATCTTATCTAACTTTTAAATGTTCAGAAGTATTAGTTTGGTTGTTTGCTGGAATTTTAATAATGAAAGGAAAGTTAACTTTGGGTATGCTAACTGCTTTTTTATCATATCAAAGTAACTATTTTGAACCAATTCGAAACATATCGGAATTAAATAGTCTTCTAGGGACATCTCTAGCAGCGATTGAAAGGATTTTTAATTTATTGGATATGAAAGATGAACAAGAAGGGAATAAGGTGTTGCCCGATTTAAAGGATTCAGTATATATAAAAGACCTGATCTTTTCATACAATGACAAGCATATATTGAAAGGAATAAATTTATGTATCAGATGTGGAGAGTCAATTGCTGTTGTAGGAAAAAACGGTGCGGGAAAGAGTACGTTAATTAAAGTTTTGCAACGATTGTATAGGGAGCAAAGTGGAAGTATTTATTGGGATGATGAATGTGTTGATAATTACACATTAGAATCAGTCCGGAAAAAAATTGCAATTTTGCCACAAGATGTAAATTTATTTAGCATGAGTATTGGAGATAATATTGGAGTTACCTCGTATAATACTGAAACTGCATTAAAACTGATTGACAGTATGAATATGAAAGAATTTATTGAGCAGTTGCCTGAAGGAATAAATACATATATTAACGAAAATGAAAGCAACTTATCTGGTGGAGAGAAACAAAAAATTGGGATAATAAGAGCATTGATTAAAAATGCAGATATACTGATCCTAGATGAGCCATCAAATTCACTTGATAGTGAGCAGCGGAAACTAATGAACAATATTTTATCAAATGTTAATATGAAAATAGTGATCGTCATTACACACGATTTGGAAGAGATATTGAAATTTCCAAGAGTTGTTTTTTTATATGAAGGCACAATAATTGCTGATGGTTCTCCACAAAAGCTATTAGAAGAAAATAAAGAATTTAGAGAATTATTTGGAGGGAATTAAATGTTTACAATAGAGCTTGAGTTAACTAAATGCTGTAATTTACAGTGTAATTACTGTTTTGAGATTAAAAATTCTAATTATATTATATCATATAAAGAAGCTATTGAACGGATTAATTTTTCGTTAAATAGAGCAAATGAAATAGGAACAAAGGACATTTATATAGATTTTACTGGTGGAGAGCCTCTTCTAGCATTTAACATAATTAGTAAAGTCGTAATATCGCTTCAGTCAGAAAAATATAACAATTATAAATTTAATTTCGGTTTAGTAACCAATGGAACATTATTTGATTCCGAAAAAAAAGATTTTTTTGAGAAATATAAATTTGATCTAACCCTTAGTTTAGATGGTAATCAATCAGGTCATGATATAAATAGAGTTATGAAGAACGGAACTGGAAGTTATAATTCTATAATGAAGAATCTGGTTTACTTTACATCTTATACAAAACCAGTAACAATCAATATGACTATAACTGACAATAATTTTGAACATTTTTTTGATAATTTTACTTCAATTTTTGATTTAGGTTTCAAAATCATAAGATCAAAATTAGATATAAACAGTAAGTGGAAAAATGAAGATTTGGAATTATTAAAGCAGGAATTTTATAAGGTCGCGGATAAATATTTTGAAATTAATAAAGATGGATTAATTGTATATTGGGATTTTATAGAAGAAGGGCTAGAAAGCATAATCAATGTTCGTTCCTGCTATTTTTGTGGGGCTGGAATAATATCATTTTGTGTTTCCGCAGATGGAACTGTTAGATGTTGTGGAATGTGTGAAAACAATGGAATTATAGGAAATATAAATAATGGAATTAGTAAAGAGGAGTTTGAAAAATTTTCTTCATATTCTAATGAATTATCTGAGCGGTGTTTAGGCTGTAGCATAATTGATTATTGTCCACAACGCGATTGTATTTTTCTTAATGAAGCCCTCAGCGACGATGAAGAAAAACTCAACAAATATTGCGAGTGGTATAATTTACGGTATGAAATATGTAACTATATAATTAGAAAGCATGAAGAATATAGGAGAAAAAATAATGATACGATGGGTTGAAAATATACAAATTACTAAGAATGGGGAGAAAGTTTTTCTGATTAACTGTCTTGAAGGAACTTGGTTAAGAATACATAAGGATGCAATAGAAGACTGTAATAATTATTTAATTGGGCGTAGCAAGGAGCAAATACAGCAAAACTTTGTTAATTTATATGAAATTCTTATAAAATATAGAATGATTACTGAAGAAACTGAGGTTTTGCAGCATTTTTCACGAGCGAACACTATTTATTTTCTCTTAACATTACAATGCAATATGGAGTGTGATTTTTGTTGTATATGTGCTTCACCCAAAAAAGAATCTATAAATCTTGAAAAAGAAGTATTAATTAAATTTATAGATGAAATGGCAAAAGCGGAAATAAAAAAAATTATCTTGACTGGAGGAGAGCCATTACTGTATGAGAACCTAGATTTCTTGGTAACAGAGTTGAGAAAGAAGCTAAAATCTAAACTCCAAATATGTACTAATGGATTATTAATAAATGATGCGAATATCAATATATTCTCAAAAATTGATTTAGTTGATATTAGCGTAGAAAATTTTTTTTGGAAGCCACAGGAATATGAAATTAAAAAATTAACAAAGAAAATAGATATTTTGAAAGAATTGGGTGTAAGTATATGCTTATCATATGTGGTTACAGAATATAATGAAGACATGGTATATAAATTTATAGACTATGCATATGCTAATGATGTTAAGTTATCTACTAAAATAGTTTTATCCATAGGAAGAGCAGAGGCAAATACAGATATTTTAGTAAGTGAAGAAAAGGCATATAAATTAATGGTAGGTATATATAAATATATTTATAAGAACAAGTATTTTAATGAGAATATGAAAGAGTTTTTATTTCCAACTGGTGTTCCTGAAAAACAGTGCGCTGCATCTGGAAAAATATTGTCAGTTTATCCAGATGGAAATGTTTATAGTTGCTTTTTGCTAAACAAAGATCCTTATTGCTTAGGAAATATAAAGAAAGAAAGTTTGCAGGATATAATAATTAATAATCAATGTAAAAACGAAACAGAGTTTTATAAACACTGTTTCGATAAAGATAGAAAAGAAATTTGTAGAGATTGTGAAGTTCGATATTTTTGTGAAGGAAATTGCATTGGAATTTCGGCAAACAAAAATGTTTTGTGTGAATTTAATAAAAAATATATTTCATATTATATGTGGTACTACAGTGAGTTTAATAGCTTAGAACAGAATTTAGAAGATTTTTTAAATTATGTGGGGAGTAATGTGTGAAATGGCTCGGTTAAAAATTGCAGTTTTGGATAGCGGAGTTGATGTTGCCTGTATTCAATTAATTAATAATAATATATATTCGTTAGTGGTTAATGAGAGAAATGGAGTTTATCAAATTGAAAATTCTATAATTAATGAAGAGCAACATGGAAGCTTAATTATTCGAGAGATATTGAATGGAGTTGAAAATGATAAATGTGAAATATATTCAATTAAGATATTAGATGATAATCTAAATTGTGATGTAGAGAAACTGATATTTGCGCTTGATTATGTTTATAGAAATATAAAGCCCAATATAATTAATTTAAGCCTAGGATATAAAAAGGAGAATATTCAAGTATATAATATTATAAAAAGAATAATTGGTATGGGAACTTTAATTGTTGCAGCATATGATAATGAAAATGAAGAGAGTTTTCCAGCAAAGTACCCTGAAGTAATTGGAGTAAAGGGAATTAAAAAAAATAATGATCCGAAAAGATATATATATGATGAAAAAGAGAATAATATATATCTTTATAATGGGACAAGGCGTTTTGATTTACCAGGGAAAGGTTATAAGTATATTATTGGAAATAGTATTGCATGCGCCAGTATTACTGCATATATAGCAAATATTTTGTGCATGGAAGATTTGGGTATTTCCCAAATATATTCTAGGTTGGCGGAAAAAAGTTCAAGTGAAAGTGAAATAGAATTCAATCCATGTTTTCACAAATCAAAAGAAAGGATTTTACTATATCCACTAAATATAAGAACATTAAATAAAACGGATAATCTAAAAAAATATTGTTCTTTATGTGGATTTCTGGATTTTAGAAAATATATATTTACTACTATTCGTGATAATACAGGGAATGAGTATCCTATTTTTAATAGTTTCGAGGATATACCCAAAGAAATTGATTACATTTATGTTGATGAGTTAATTGACTGCAAGAGTAGTAATATAAGTAAAGTGTATGAAAAAATATTGAAAGGTGCTTTAGTTTATAAAATAAATCTTTCATTTTATGAAAGACCGGACAGTTACTTATTAGAGCGTTTTTCTTACAAATTCAATAAAGAGAAGCTTAACATTGAATTCGTAAATGTATTTGAAAGACTATGATTAATAGGAAGGATTTGTCGCTATTTGTGGAGGATAATTATGATGAATGCGCTCCTATACTTATGTATAGTTAATGTACATGCTGGATTACTAAATTGTGTCAGCAGGTAATAAATAGATGTTATTATGGAGCGGTAGTATGAAAGAGTACTGCACTGTGCTTGACAATTTTGAAAGAATAATACTAGAAAATCACGCCCTTTGCCATTATAATGGTAAAGGGCGTGATGTGTTAGACGGTTACTCATCATTTTCCTGTGTTAGTATAACAATAAAGAATGTTGCATTTATCAGTTTTTTAGGAGAAATATATTGTTTGGTTAAATAGTGAACATTATACTATATGATGAATAACAAAACATGGAAGTTTAGCATATGGCATGTTTACGAAATCGGGGGAAATTTTATGGTAAAATATAAAATTTTAATAGTTGATGATGAACAGGGAATTGTCACTATGTTAAAAGATTATTTTGAATTCCATGGATATCTGGTATATACAGCTATGAGTGGGACAGAAGCTCTCAAGGAAATCAATTCAAAACCTGATATTATTCTGCTTGATATCAATATGCCCGACATGAATGGGCTTGAAGTCTGTAGAACGATTAGGGGCAATGTATCATGCCCTATCATTTTTTTGACTGCGAGAATAGAAGAAACGGATGCAATCATTGGATTCCAGTCAGGCGGGGATGATTATGTGATAAAGCCTTTCAAGTTAGGCGAGTTAGGGGCAAGGGTAGAAGCGCACTTACGACGTGAAAACCGAGGGGATTCCAGCTCATCAGCAAAGTTTTTTGACAACCTTGCCATAAATTATGATAAACGGCAGGTGTCTTATCAAGATAAAGTGATCCAGTTGACAAAAAAAGAATTTGATATTGTTGAGCTGCTTACAAGAAATCCGGGACAGGTATTTGATAAGGAAAGAATCTACGAAGTTATTTGGGGGTATGATGACGAAGGGAACAGTTCCATTATAGTAGAGCATGTACGGAGAATCAGAAAAAAGTTCATGGAATATACAGAGAGAACTTATATAGAAACGGTTTGGGGGATAGGGTATAGATGGGAAAATTAAAAATAATTTATAAAAATCTTCCTTTGAAAAAGGCATTAACCATTACAATCGTGAGTTCTCTTTTCACTGCTTTTTTAGGAGCGATGGTGATATTATTGGCAACACGTCCAAGCTATTATGCTCTTGCGGCCAAAAACCCGGAAAATCCGGCTCTGCATTGGCACGATTTTTTTGCCATATCAACCGTGGGTATATATGTTTGTGTAGTGATCATTGCAGGATCATATATTTTCTATCGGTTAAAACTTTCCGCTCCCTTAAAGGTATTGACGGAGGGAATAGAGCAGATAGCCGTGGATAATCTGGATTTTTCGGTACAGTATGATGCAGAAGATGAATTGGGGACGCTCTGCAGGTCTTTTGAACGGATGAAGAATGAATTGCAGAATAATTATAAAAGGATATGGCGTATGACGGAGGAGCGCAGAAAACTGGGTGCAGCCTTTGCACATGATTTACGCACACCGCTTACGGTATTGCAGGGATATACAGATTTTTTAGAAGAGTATATTCCGTTTCCCGAAAAAGAAGATACAAAACTGCTGGAAACGAACCGCATGATGGCATATTATATTAAGCGTTTGGAAGATTATGTCGAAGTTATGAACAAAATCCAAAAATTAGAGGATACACCAGTCAAAATACAGACTGTTTCAATAGACAGTTTTATGAAAATGTTGGATGACAACATAAAATTGACAGCTAAGGAATATGGGAAAGATATTTCCGTTACAAATGAAGCCAATCTACAAGAGGTTAGGGGGGATATTTCCCTGATCTTCAGAGTGTTGGAAAATGTTATGAGAAACGCCTTCCGATATTCTGAAACCAAAGTTTTTGTGCGTCTGTATGAGCAGAATCATTTACTTTCTTTTGAAATGATTGATGATGGAGCAGGGTTTAGTCCGGAAGCTCTGGAGCAGGCGCTAAATCCCTTTTATACTTCCGGACAATCGGGAACTTCCCATTTGGGACTTGGATTGAATATCTGTAAAATCCTTTGTGAAAAACATGGAGGCAGCATTTCAATCAGTAATACTCCAGATTCAGGCGCAAGAGTACAATTTTCATTTTTGTTGGAAAAGTAGATACTTTTGTGATATTTTTCATTTACACTCTCCTTATAGTAATGAGGAGAGTTTTTTTCTCCGGAAAATAGCTTGTGAAGGAGTATCGGTATATGGAAAAAATACTATCTGTATCAGGATTGCAAAAATCTTACATTACAAAAGGGAATACCTATCCTGTGCTGAAAGGTGTCAGCATGGAGATGAACAGAGGTGAATTTGTTGCGGTCATGGGACCGTCCGGCAGCGGAAAAACGACGCTGCTGAATATTGTGTCGGGGTTTTTATCAGCAGACAGTGGTAAGGTGAAAGTGGGTTCTGTGGATATGCTTCACACGGATAAAGAAAAACAGGCTGAAATCCGTTCCAGTATTTTAGGTTTTATCTTCCAGGATTTTATGCTGATAGATGGGTTGACGGTGCAGGAAAATATTTATCTTCCACAGATCATCGCCAAAAAGCCTGCAGCAGATGTAGAAGGGAAAACAAGTGATCTGCTGTGCGCCTTTGGCATTGAGGATATTTCCGGCAAATACCCAAGCGAGCTTTCCGGCGGTCAAAAACAACGGGTGGCTATTGCAAGAGCTTTATCCAATGAGCCGTTGTTAATCTTAGCTGATGAGCCGACCGGAAACCTTGATTCCAAGTCAAGCAATGCTGTCATAGAAGCATTTCTGTTTGCAAAGGAGCATATGGAGGCTACGGTTTTGATGGTAACACATGATGCAATAGCTGCTTCCCATGCGGATCGTGTGATTGCCTTGTCGGATGGGATGGTAGTAAGGGAATTGGTACGTCAGAAAGAACAGAGGCAGTTTATGAATGACATTCTGGAATTTTTGAAGATTGTGGAGGTGGGACAATGACATTAAATGAAATCACCAGGAAGCTGATCCGCCAGAATAAAAGCAGATATATTCTTTTTGGACTGTCAATCTGTTTTGCCGTTGCCATGACCGGGGCTTATGGCACTTTGCTTTTCAGTAGGGTTATAACCGATGTATTGATGACAGATGGATCGACTTACTTAATTTCACTTGGAATGTATGGGATTACAATGATAGGTATTGTTGTTTTTCTTTTTTACGCAAATGCTATTTATATTCAGTTTCAAATGGGGGAGATTGGGGTATTCCTTTCTCTTGGTCTCCCGCCCAAATCTGTTGGTAGAATACAAAACCGGCAGCTTGACATCACATTTTTGATCGGAGGGGCTATAGGGCTTATTCTGGCTATGCCGTTTTCTTTTGGCATATGGTCGCTGTTGTCTTTATTCTTCTCCTATACAGAGGGAGTCTATAGTGTGGGATGGAAAGGACTGTTGATTGCAGGAGGGTTATGGATATTGGTATGGGTTATTCTGCGTATCAGGAATGCAGTTCATATAACAAGGTTAGATGTGATCAAGATCCTGCGTGCATCATCTGAGGGCGAGGAGGTGAAAGGCTCCCACCCGGCGTTGGGGATCATAGGGCTGATAGCCGTTCCTTTGGGATTGATATTGTTTAATATTACTGCGGTTATCTATTGGCTGAAAAGTTTCTCCGTTCTATTTCTTGGAGTCAGCCTGATTGGAATGTATATTCTGGCGGCGCAGGTCACGTCTATGGGCAGCCTTATAAAGCGTTTTTTTCCTAATGCATACCGAAAAGGTATATTGTTTTACAATCTGGTAAGACAAAAGGGGAACCAATATACATTATCTTTATTTGTTTCCTCACTGCTGATCACGCTTACGGTGTTTTCCATATGCTTTAATGGGAGCATTTTTTTGGAACTTTATTATTTGATAAAAGCAGAACCCTATGATTATGCCGTTTTAGTTGGGGAATCAGAAACAAATCTTGACGAAGACAAGATACATTCCTTTGCAGAAGAAAGTGGTATTTCTTTAAGCGAATGGCATTCATTAGATATGCTTTTGCTGGGGCGGGAGCATCAGTATTTGGATGCTTCAAGAAATGAGTGGTCACCGGAAATTATTGTAAATGTGTCTGATTTTAATGAACTTTCCGGTATGAATTTGGCTGTTCCTGATGATGGCTATATTTATTTTCAGGATTCCGACGATTCTATGTTTCAAACCTGCTCGGAAGATAGAGGGGTGTTTTACAATCCAGGCACAAAAGAAGATTTTACACTGCAAAAAATAGAACTGATTTCAGAAGAAAGTGTCTTGAACCAGACAGCAAAAATAAATTCCTTTGCAGTTGTGAGTGAAAATACTTTTCACAGGATAAGTGATACTTTGGATTCCGCATATAAAATGATTTATTACTTATTTCATGGCAGTAATCCTGAAAACAGCAGTGAATTTCAAGAGAAACTTCTGGCGGAAACTGTAGCATTAAACAATGGAGAGATATTTGTGAGCTATCAGGATCAGGCAATTAAAGATAAAATAGAGAACTATGAAGATATTTATATCCCATACAATGGAAACGAACTGTATGCTGCCCGCTGGTGGGAATTTTACCCTTATGCTAAGCAGACGGAACTTGCCGTCCAGATGGAAGCAGGCGCAGTTTATCTAATCCTGATTTTCTTTATTGCCATTATTTCCTTTGTATCAGCAGCTATGATAATGGGATTAAAAATTGCAGGAACCATAATGCAGGATACAGAAAGCTATAAGAGGGCGATGTATCTTGGATTAAAAGAAAATGATTTGAAAAAAATTATTCGGAAACAAATAGGGCTTATTTATTTTTTCCCTGTAATTTGTGGATGTGTCACAGCATCCTTCATGATAAACCGCTTCATGGCAGCATCATCTGTTACACACATTGTTGAAGTTACGCTGATTGCCATAGGATTATCTTGTGTAGTATTTCTTATGCAGCTTATCATATTTTTCTTCCTTCAGAAGAAATTGGTCATTTTGACATCCGGGAAAATATATGAAAGCAGGTGACAAGATTGGAATATGCAATACAGGCTTATGAGTTATGCAAAAAATATGGAGCCCATTTTGTTATCCAAAATGTATCCATGCATGTCCCGAAAGGACAGATATATGGACTATTGGGCAGAAACGGGGCTGGTAAAACTACAATTATGAAAATGGTGCTTGGACTGGTGAAAAAGGATTCCGGATCTGTCACATTATTCAATCAGGAAATGGCAGGCTATCAGAGTGAGATTTATGCCCGCATTGGAAGCACGATTGAATCCCCCGGCTTTTATTCAAATATGACAGCCACGGAAAATCTCTCGGTTTTCTCAAGATTAAGGGGAAAAGTGGATGGAAATAAGATACGTAATGCTCTCGGTGTCGTAGGACTTCCGTATCAGGATAAGAAGATATTTTCAAAGTATTCATTAGGAATGAAACAGCGGCTGGCAATCGCTAATGCTATAGTTAATGACCCTGAACTGCTTATATTAGACGAGCCGACAAATGGGCTTGATCCTATTGGTATAGCAGAAATGCGGACGCTTATTCGGAAGTTAAGCCAGGAATATGGAAAAACCATTTTAATATCCAGCCACCAGCTTTCAGAGATGGAACAGTTAGTGGACTGGGTTGGGATTATCCATGAGGGAAGGATGCTGGAAGAATGTTCTTATCAGCAGCTGAGGAAAAATGAGCATTCGTATATCCGCTTAGTAGTGAAAGAATCGGAGGAGGTATGTAAATACCTGAAAAATAGTCTTTCAATCGAAAAGACTATCAGATCGGACGCATCTGTCATAGAGATTTATGATTTGAAATATGGTACTTTAGAATTGAACAGCAAGCTGTTTGCAGCTGGTTTTGCAGTAGCTGAAATTTCTAAGTGCCAAAACAGTCTGGAAGATTATTTTAAGAAATTGACAGGAGGTGTCGGCATTGCATAATGCAGTTTGTTCTGAAATTATAAAATTCCGCAGGAATAAAATGGCATGGATGGGGGCTTTAATCATTGTCACGATACCACTTTTTATGATATGGAACCATTTGGTTATTGACCCACAGAGAGAATATATGGAATGGCTGATGAGCGTACTCATGTTAAATACCCTTGTATTACCTATCGTAAACGGATTTGTAATCACATCGGGTATGCAAAAGGAATATCAGGACAAAACAATACGGAATATCCTGACAGCCCCAATATCGAGAGAGAAATACCTGATAGCTAAATTAGTTGTATGGTTTTTGTGGTATTTCATATCAATTTGTTTTTCTGAGGTCATAGTGATAGCAAGCTGTTATGCCTTTTTTCCTACTGAATTTACAACAAACCATTTGAGGTATGTCTTATTTTTATTTACCCAGAACAGTTTCTTCTCTTTTATTGCGGGGATTCCCGTTCTTTGGATATGTGTGAAACAGCAGACATTGTTTTATCCTGCCATGCTCGCCGCATTGGGCACTGCAGTCTTGCAGATGGCAGGACTGCAGGTTTCAGAAGAACTGATATTGCCGGCTTGTGTATGTCCTTGGACAGCAGTACCTATTTCTGGCATAGTTGGATTTGGTACACGCTATTATTGGATATGTATTGTATCAATATTTCTCTGCGGAGTAGTTGGTTTTATGTGTGTTATTATTTCTTTCAGAAATCAGGATCAATAGCAGTTTCTGGAGTGGCATGGAGAATAATAATTAGTTCACTTGACTGTTTTTTTTGCTTTATGCATTTATAAAATGACCTGTATAAGGTAACTTCTAGCATAACGCTAATTAAATCCTGTATAACATTAATTATTTAATTTATATGATTTATATATTTGCTTGAATTTTCTATATTTAATTTAGAGATGAGCAAAACGCACTGATTAAAAGATAAAGTTTGGCGGTTATGCTTGGGGAAATCAAATTTGTATGCATTTCAGGGCATAGCAAAGCTGACGTAAGTCCAAAACCTACGAAAATCAGGAAGTATACAGTTACGAAAGATCATGCAGTCCGTTTGACAGATTTTAGTTTGCGGTAATGCTGACCGGAATGGGAAGTGACAGCAGCAACTGCAACAGCAAGCAGACTGATGTGGGCAAGGGTATTGAGGTTTTCTACGGAAGACTTATTCCTGACCCACATACGCTCCTGCCCCGTATTTCTGAAACGGGAATTGTAGCGTTCGCATTCTGTACGAAGGGAATAGCAGTTATTAAAATATCTGCTGTCCCGGTCTATGGAGAGCCTTAAATCGTCCGGAACAGTGACCCATTTGGTGCATCCGCGGTTCTTTTTGCCATTGTGAAATTTTACATGGTCAATCGGACATGTGCCCGAAAGTTTATAAGGACAGCAGTACTTTTGTTTTGTCCGGTTCTGGTCATAACACCTGCTGTCACGGTTCATGGCGAGTCCGGCTTCACAGACGGGAACCCCGACCGGAAGGAGCTTCGTATCTTTTGTATTGCGTTTGTTAAGAGGGATGATGCACTCACCGTCATAAAGTCTTTTATCTGGTTGTAGATGTTTTTTACATCATAACCTTTATCTGCAAGGAAGGTGCATTCGCTAACAGGCAGAAAACTGTGTGTTTTGGAGAGGATATCCAAAGCAACGGAAGAATCAGCAGTTTCGGCAGTAGTGGTCAGTTCACAAATAGGAAGACCTGAAATACAGACCACAAGGACATGGTTTTTGTAGCCCCAGTAAAATTCGTAATTCTTTTCGCCGGTCCGGTTGGAGGCGGTGTGGACACCAAGCCTGCAATCCTTATCAGCTTTTGGGCGGTTGTCCGGATTAAATTTATTTGTGATAAAGGATTTGGGGTTATTCTGGGAAGTATTAGCACAGACAGGCGTGGAATCGAGACCGATGAAGGACGTGTCAATGATACCTTCAGAGGCAAGGCGGAGGACTTGGGAACGCATGATGGAAGATAGAACTTCATGGTCAGTGTTTTTGAGAAAACGCTCAAAAGTCCAGTAAGAGGGAAGCGGAATGGAAATATCAAAACCGCAGTAATGAGCGATAAGAAGGTTGTTATGGAGGTAATCGACTAGGTCTGATACCATGGAAAACCCCTCACACTTCATAACAATGAAAGAACAGATCATGGAATGGTTGGAAAAACCTTTACGTCCAGCTTTTGGGATTCCTTAATGAAAGAAAGGTCTAAATTTAGGAATAAGGAATCATAAAACTTAGCAGCGGGCTGTGAAGTGAAAAGACGGATGTCATTAATGATTTCTTGGCGGTAGATAACAATCAGCTCCTTTCGGGGGAATTGATTTTGACAACTTAATTATACCAGTCAGGGCTGATTGTTTCTATAAATTAGTGGTGATAAAGAGATTTGCCATGCTTTGCAAAACCGCATAAATACTGGATGTATGGAGTTTTGCTCATGGCTATCATGATTTGGAAATAGGGGTGATAAAAATGAATGCATGGGAGAATTTGATACAATTATTCACGCAGATAGATATAGGAAACCGAGTTTTTGAAGAGGCGCTTCAAAAAATTGGCGAATACCTAAAAGACTTGTCCGAGCATACACGAGTGCAGGCAGAAACTGTATGTAATGATGCCGCAAATACTTTATTAGGGGTTAGGGGAGTAAAAAGTAATCTGACGGAAGAAGACTTGCAGTGTTTTTATGAAAGAAAGATTGATGCGGCGGATTATTGTGCTCCGTTTGACTCTTTCCGTTCCGTGTTGCGGAGTGATGCCGATTCGTTGTGTACTATGCGGGAATATCTTAAGTGTCAGCCACAAACAGAGTCGGTTCTTCGACAAACCTATCTAATGAATTGTCGCAGTCACTTATTAAGCAAGCAGATTGATTATATTGGATTAAATCATTTTTCAGTGGAGTCGAAACTAACAGAAACGGAAACTTCAAAGTTTAAGAATATGCTAGAAACATTGCCTACTTTCTCTCAGGTTGCAGTGTGGGAAACAGATCTGCCCATATTAAATGCTAAACTTGAAAAAATATTTCAGGATTATGAAAGAGAAGTGTCGCAGTATTCCAGAACAGTAGGTGAGAATTTTTCTGATTATCTGAAAGAAAAGGAAAATGCGGCTGAAAAATTGAAAATGGTTGGTTACGACGATGATGTGTTTGAAGAACTGGTGAGCAAAATTGAGCGCAATGTTGAAATGTTGGGAAGAATTACGCGGCTGGAACGGTTAGAATTATGTAAGAAAGCAGATTCTTAACTGTAGTTTTTCATGTTGTTTTGTATCGGTAACGGATAATGTATGTGAAATTCTTTGACAACCTAAGCAACTTATAATATAATATCCTAAACATTCTTTATTATTCACATTGCCAGCGTATGCTGACAGAGGGATCAAATTCCTGGGAACAGGTCTTTTTCGTGTATGATAAAGGTGCATCATAAAAATATTGCGTCTACAGGTTACTGTAGGCGCTTTTTTTATGAAATATTTTATAAATGGAGGACAATCTTGAAAGAAAGAACAGTAAATGGAATGCCTATACGGGAAGTATGGGCGAAGCTTCAGGCGGAATTTCCTTCGGATGCGATAAAAAGGCATCCGTCAACAGAAATGGAGTATATTCCGGTTGAAAAGATCGAAGAGCGCCTGAATAACGTGGTGGGTATGGAAAACTGGGACTTTGAACTCATAGCCCCCGTTCAGGTGTGCCGTTTCGGAGCTGATGGCTTTGAAAGCTGTGTTGCAAGCGGAAAGCTCAGCATCTATGATGATGAGCGTGTTCCCATTGTGCGCAGTACCGGTGGGGCATCGGATGTCATCTATCCTAAAAATTCAACGCGCCCCACATCTGTTGCAAATGCAGTTGATTCTGCCGTACAGGACGTTTTTAAGCGATGTGCGAAAAGGTTTGGGATTGGCATGAAAGGGAAAGCATCAGCAAGATTCCAGCAGTCAAGTCGGGAATCGCCGAAGGAAGTGGTCATGAAAGTGACTATCATGGAGCCTTTTAAACCTTTGCCAAGAGGCGGAGCCAAAGCGAAAGTGTGCTTTGATGGAGAAACACTGGAACTTTATATTTGGAAAAAGCAGTGGGATGACCTTCAGGAAGCATATGGTGAAAAGTTTCAGATTGGGCGCAAGCTCAATGAGATGACTTTCCGCGGGATACGCAAGGAGTACAAAGGGAGTATGCAGCTTGAATTTGTCTCATTTGACAAGAAAGGCGCAGCATGATGAAAGGAAGCCAGTTTTTCAGAAAGCATGGGATAGAGCCGTATGATGTCTATGTCAACTATCATTACGCTTATGCGCTTTACGTGCTGTACTTGATTGCGTCAATGCAGTTGGCAGAGGATGTAGAAGACGGGCTCTGCGTTGATGAGATTGAAGCGGTGATATTGCTTGAAAACCTGAGCGAAGCAGAGGAAATCATGAAATATTACCGTGAACAACTGAATACGGGATATGTTGGGTTTGACGTTGCTGAAAGGGTCTCAATGAGAGGATGCCGGCTGGAGCAAGGCAAAATTGTGGGAAGCGCGGAAGATGCAGCCCAGATAGCAGGAATGTGGATACGTGACTATCATAACGACAGGGTGAACCTGTTTATTTATGAAGTGGGTATTTACATTCTTTTTTTATTACAGAAGGAGGTTGATTTTGGCTTTTTAGCTAGAAAAAAAGCGTAATTATGTACATCATGGATAAGGATCTGAAACTTCAGGAGTGGGAGTTTAGTCAAAGAAAACACCTGCCGTATGAGATAAAGCTGAAGCTGTCTGCCATACGAATACGTGAATGGTATGAATATTATGGAGGAGATGTGTATATCAGCTTCTCTGGTGGTCTGGATTCAACGGTTCTGGTGCATATGGTGGAGCGGGTTCTGGACCGGTCAATACCAAAGGTTTATGTGGATACGGGGCTAGAATTTCCGGAAATAAGGGCATTTGTCCGTACATTTGATAATGTGGAGATTTTGTATCCGGAAATGAGCTTTAAGGAAGTCCTGCTCATCTATGGTTATCCGCTGATCAGTAAGGAAGTGGCGGCAAAGATACGCAAGCTCAGGCATGGCAACTTATCGGAGCGGTACCGGAACTATCTCCTGCATGGGGATGAGCGTGGGAAACTAGGAAAGCTGTCAGAGTGCTGGAAGTTCCTCATTGATGCGCCGTTTGACATAAGTGAATATTGCTGCATCGTTATGAAGGAAAAGCCGTTGATTGAGTATTCAAAGAGAACCGGAAGGGTGCCATATATAGGCATCACACAGGACGAAGGCTATATGCGGCAGAGGCAGTACAACCGTACAGGATGCAATGTGTATCTTGGAGGTAAGCCCAAATCGCAGCCGCTTGGTTTCTGGCCACGGCAGGATATCCTGCGGTATGTGGTGGAAAACAACTTAAGGATCTGTCCCGTATATGGGAAGATCGGCGGCGTAGAGGGAGCCTATTATACTACGGGCGAACAGAGGACAGGCTGTATGTATTGCGCTATGGGCTGTCATATGGAAGCGGAGCCGAACAGATACCAGAGGCTTAAGGAAAATTACCCAAAGGTATACCGGTTTGTAATGGCGCCGATGAGCGAAGGCGGGTTAGGTTTTGACTATGTTTTGAATTATTGCAATTTTATTCATTAAAAAGGAGGATACGTTTTGGAGTTTAGTATGGACAAAAAGCGGTTGCTAAGGGAATTAAATAAGCTTGAGCCCTTAGATACCAGCCAGCTTGATGAAAAAAGCCGTAAGCTCCGGACACTGTTTCTGGTGTTAGCCGGGGATAAAAGAGTCATTGACGACGTTAATATGGAAGGCATTTCGGAACTGTTTTGTGAGGCACCAGGGCTTTTGAACTTGTATAGTTCACAATCCGAAAGCTGTTTTGATGCATCGCAGCTGGTTGATTATAAAAATACCTTGCGTAGAGCGTTGTAAAGTAAAAGGAGGGTGTAGTAATGGCAGAAATAGCAATATTTTTAAATGAAGAGTTTAACCGTCAGCACAGTTATGATTGCGCGAACGTTGTGATTACGGACAATAACGGGAAAAAGAAATCCAAAATAGTTGAGATTGGATCTCTGCTGAAGGCATTTAAATGTGCGGTTAAGATGGAGGCGGACAGTGCGCCCATTGGAAAAATCCCATTTGGGTATTATGACGGGGCGATTAGTATGTGCAGCGGCAAGCTGTGCGCAGATATTGTAACCGTGCTGCCGGCAAGCATGCAGCTGATGAAGTATGAAAATACCCAATATGACGTCTGTGTGCCTTCGCTTGTCTTTTCGTTTCATGTGAATAAGGGAAGGTTGGAGAGAACTCAAGTTTTCACATTAAAAGACGAGGAAGCGACAGAAGATAGCATACTTTACAGATATCCGTATGGGAATGTGCATGATAACGGAAATGTCTGCTGGGGGAACAATGCGTTCCCGGTTATTCCTGAAATAAAGAGGCTGGAAACGGCAATGACATTATTTATACAAAGCCCGTGCAATTCCGACCTGTATGAGTCAAAAAAGTGTATTGGTCAGACAAACGTGCCATTAAGGGAATTATTCGAGCAGCTTCGCAATGTGCAGAGTTTCCCGGAAGAGTATCTCATGCCAATCAAAAAGCAGAGAGGAAATATGCGGTTAAAAGATTTAATTACATGGAAGAAATAGAAGGAGGATATTAGAATGAATGATTTAGCAGCATTATTTGGAGTCAGCGGTAAGGATTTAGCAAACCAGAAAAAAAATGCAAAGGGAAAGAGCAAGGGAAAAGCGGCAAACAAAGAAAAAAATGAAAAGAAACCTGTCAAACAAGGTGAGCGCTATCCGTTGCCGGTGCGGGTAAGAAGCGGACATATTCGGTGTACGCTCACGCAGGAGCAGTTTGAGGGGAAGACCCTGGGCGAAAGTGAAATAAAGACGGAGATTCGCAAGCTGTACCCCGAATTGGACGGTCTCCAGTTCAGTCTTGTCAAATTCAGTAATGAACATACCAGGCTGCAGGAAACGATGGAGAAGCTTGCGGAAGATGCGGATACGGATGCAGAGGAAGAAAGCGTAAAAGGTCAGACTGAGGAAGAAGAACCTCTGGACATTGCAGAGGCTGCGTCTGAAGATGAGTATGAAGATGGGGCTGAAGAAACAGATGCGGAACAGGATGATGAATCGGATCTGGAGGAAGACAATGCGGAGGCGAATGAAAGTCCTGACGACAAGAAAGCAGATACAGCGGGCACTCAAAGCGGAGGATGTTGGGTCAAGCTGGATATCCAGTATCAGGAGGTAAAAAAAGATCAGGCGCTTGCATTTCCGGTAACCGTCAAAGTGGGAAAATTCGAGCTGGAGATAAAAGAGGAAACATCACTCGAAGAAATACGTACTGCATGGGTGAAGGAACATCCCGAATATGAAGGCTGCCATTTCTGCTATGATGAGAGAAATAATCTGTTGTTCCCGTATATGTTAGGCGAAGCCGAAGTTAAGGGGAAGAAGTGCAGCCTGCCCGTCCATATAGGATATTTGGATCAGCAGGAAACATACACCGGTGCAGATTTTGGAAATGCGGAGCTGGAGCATGTTACTCTGGATGAAATCCGCAAAGCCTATGGGAAAAAGTATCCTGAATTTGAAAATGCAATATTCGCTTACAATGCAGAAGGGAATATGCTGTTTCCCGTACTGGAATTTAAAAAGAATATGGGCAATGAGAGGATCGGTTTACCTATTCTTGTACGCGGTTCCGGCTTTAAAATGATGGTTGAGAAGGAAGACTTGAAAGGTGCAGAATCGGCAACGCTGGAAGAAATCCGTGCAGTAATAGAGCGTGTATATCCGGAGTTTTCAAAAGAACGCACTGAGATGCACTATGATGAAAGGAATTTCGTTATCCCGGTACTCAAAGGCTCTCGGAAAGGCATTCAAATGATAAGCGAACGCAAAAACCAGGGGTTTTATGTTGCACAGGGACGTGACGGCTTTACTTACAGGATAGAACAGATGCCGTATGGCTGTTTTGATTGCAGGGAAGACGGTTCGGATGTAGATTTCAGGATGACCAGAGAAAAGATCCCTTACGGGATTCTGCGGGATGTTGTTGCCTTTTTTAAGAGAAATCCCCGCAATGAAGCTGCTGTGCAGATTTTTTATGATGTGGATACAGGAAAGTATGAAATATACTACCCAGAACAGAAAGTGACATCTGCAAGCGTAGTGTTCACGCGCAGCCATGATATGGAAAGTGACAAAGTATTGGTTATGGACATACATAGCCATGGAACCATGCAAGCCTTTTTCTCGTCCATAGATGATCATGACGAGAAAGGCACACGTCTGTTTATGGTCTTTGGAAATCTTGATAAAGAAGATGTTACCTATAAGCTGCGTGCCGGAATTGCCGGGAATTACAAAATGCTGAAATTAAGAGATGTTTTTGAAATGGAGGATAAGACAAATGAAAAGTGATATTATCATTGTCGGGTGTGGTGGCACAGGAAGCCACTATATTAAAGAGCTTGGAAGATACCTTTACGGAAACGGATGCCTGCAGAAGCATGATATCCGCATAGTTCTGGTTGACGGTGATCTGGTGGAAGAGAAGAATCTGGTAAGGCAGGCTTTTCTGCCGCAGGATATAGGTCTCAACAAAGCGCAGATCATGGCTGAGATGCTCTTTCAGGTTTATAATCTGACCGTAGATTACTATGACGGTTTTATTGACTGCGCAAAGGATATTGAAAAACTCGTGAGGGATAATTCACTCGTTTTTCTGGTGGGGTGTGTAGACAACCACCAGTGCAGGCAGAGTATGCACAATTTTTATGCCAACAGGGAGCACTGCATCTATATGGACAGCGCTAATGAGTACCAGTCCGGGGAAATTGTTATTGGTTCACGGATTGGCGGGATGGATATGTACCCTGACAGGGCAGATTATTTTCCGGATGTGCTGCAGGAAGGAGCCGTAAAAAGGAGCGAGGAAAGCTGCGAGGTCTTGAATCAGGCAGAACCGCAGCATCTTGTCACAAACCAGTTTGCGGCACTTATCCTGTTAATCAATACGATAAAGTTTCTCTCGGAGGATTGGCCGGGCGGAATTGTTTTTTTTGATGCGTTCAAGTGCTACTCAATGGACCGGACGCCCAGACAGGAGGCATCATGAGTTTAGAAGATATTCTTGCCATTGATGCGTGCCCGGTTGATGAAGAAATACTATGTGATATTAGCGATGCGGTAGCATCGCATTTTTCTCATTATTCATGTTACGGTCTGTCACGTGAAAAATGGGTACGTTTTCTTCTGTTCTACCGTTATATCGAAAAATTTATCCTAGCCATGGAAATACCTGTATCATTGCCGGTCATCAATTACTGCCTGTCAAAAAAGGAAGGTTCTGTGAGTATAGAAAAGTATGTCGAAGGGGGTCAGTCAGGAGATTTTGCCAGGGGGATTTTTACCCAGGTAATGACGGAATGCGGCTGGCAATACAGGATTGTGGAGTATAACGGGCAATCATGGGTACGGACTGCGGAGACAGGGATATGTAAGTCGGCAGAGTGGAAAAGTGTGGTAAAGCTGGCACGGAAAATGAAAAAAATCATAAAGCCAGGCAGAAGTGATACAAAATACCATATTTTCTGGAATTATCAGCTGGCATGGTATCTGCAGTTCAGGCAGCGCAATCCCCGGAAAGTGGAACTGGTCTTTTTGGAAGGGGATAAAAAAATCATGGAACTGCTGGATCAAATTGGTAGTCCGATGAATATCAGATTTGAAGAAAATTTATGTATGCTGGATGCGGATAAATATTTACTTGGCGTGATGGAAGGATATTTCAATGGGCATAAGGTAAATTTTTGGACAGTAAAATACCTATTCCTGCTCAGAATCGTAGTTCTTGACAAACTGCTGAAATATGCAGGGAAATTATTTGAAAAGGAGGAGAAGTCATGACGCTCGAAGATATTTTGAAAATAGATACCTGCCCCTTTGATGAGGATGTGCTGGACGAGTGCGTCGCAGGAGAGTACAATGCTTCGTATGAAATACGGAGCAGCCTGTGCAATCTGATTTTTCGCTATATAAACCTTTTTTGGGAAAAGTATCAGCCGGATCGTGTCAGGACGTTTGCCCCTGATCGCTTAGTAGGCACAAACGATGTTGATGAGGATGAATTTGTGCTCTGGGTAGAAGAAGCTCATGATATTATGTGTACAGCAGCCACTGTCAACGGTTGGCAGTGTGTCTACCTGCGTTATTATTCGGGGGATATTGAGCTTTCAGATGCTCATGGTAAGGGTACAGAAGCCGAGCAGTTTCATGAGGCGTATATGAAGTATCTGGATGAATGCGAAATGGAAGACTATGAAAGAAAGATTTTCGAGAATGAAGAAGAGTTAGTGAAAGATGTCGCATGTTATACTGACGAAGCTGTAATTGGCATTTTGCGCAATGAGAAATTGGCGGCATACAATGCCCTTAAGAAAAAAAATGCAGCTATGATACAGGAGGTGTGTAAAGAAGAGGATCTTCATATAAGCGAGCTGGAGCATGATATCTGGATGCCGTTCTGGGTTTGCTTTGTTGAAGAGAAAAAAGAGTATGAGGGAGAGGAGTATGGTATTTTCATTCTTGGCAGCGACGGTTACAATTATTACCATTTTGACCGTTTTGACCCTAACTGGGTATGCAAGGCATATGTGCTGGATCAACTTCTCGCTCTTGCATTAACGAAACTGGAGGCTTATATTGCCACTAAAAAATTGGTGGCATAGAATTACAGGGGCGGCGGAAAGCTGCCCCGTTTTTTTATAGGAGGAAAAAGTGGATTATATAAGGAGCAAAGACCTGATAGCCGGATTGGAATGTAGCAGAAAGTACAAGCTGCAAAGACTTTCATTGAAAGACCATAATGCTAGAAATCTGTGTTTCAGTGAGGCGATCAGAAGAATGACTGAGTGCATTGCAGAGGGAAAGGAAAAAAGTGTCATCCTGAACGAACTGCGGGTGTATTTAGAGGAAGCGTATCAGGAGGATTGGTTCCCTCTCTGCTGGCAGCGGAAAAGGGCAATTTCACGGGAACTTGGGTTCTTTGAACGGTTCCTTGGGAATTTCCAGCTTCCTTCGTCATCAAAAATATCAGCAGGTACAAAGGTTTCCTTGAATCTGCCGCTGTGTCATGGTGAAATTGATGCGGCAGGGATTTCCGGGACGGCAGATCTGCTGGTGGAGCAGCCGGACGGGAGCATCACCGGTGTTATTTTGTGCCGGAATTTTTGCAAGCCATATTCGTACCGGGCGAGAAAGTTGCAGCATAAAGTGGAGAACAGTCTGGAAATGTTAGTCCTGATGGAAGGGCTCGGCAGGAAATATCCCCAAAGGGATATCAGGGTAATGATGGTAAGGCTCGCATCTTCCGCGGATAAACCGGACCAGCTTGCTGAATTTGAAAAAAAGAAAGGTGATAACATTATTCAGATTTCCAGCGGGGAATATATGGAGGGGCATCCGGAAGGAGTACCAGAGCATATACAGCAGATTATCGGATTGACGGAGGAATGTTCCTGTGAAGACTGTTTTTATGAAAATGTCTGCAAGCCGCCCAATATTGTTTTTGCAAGGCAGGAGGAAGAGGCGCAGGCAAAGAAAAAGGAGATTTCATTTTCCAAAGAACAGGAAAAGGTGATAAACCATGCAGAGGGACCCTTGCGTGTATGCGCAGGACCCGGAAGCGGAAAAACCGCAGTTTTGGTGGGGCGGATACGGAAGCTTGTGGAATCAGGAGTGCCGGCGGAGAAAATCCTTGCGATCACCTTCACAAAGAAAGCGGCTCAGGAAATGCAGGAGAGGGTACAGGCAGGGCAGGATGTCAATATTTATACGTTGCACGCACTGGCATTTGGGATTCTTACCCAATATGAATTCCTGATAGGTCCGGTACGACTTGCAGGACTTGTGGACTGCAAAAACCTGTTAATGAAAGTCTTAAACCATGCGCCGCTGATATCCGGTGTCAGCTATGAAGGACTCACCATGCGGTATGGATTGATTGCGACACTTTTAAAAGACTTCGAGTTCATCAATAAGCACGGGATAGAGGCGTATTCCAGCGCATACAGCAAAAAGGATATGGAAGGAATTATGAAGGTCAAGGAGCTGTATGATGCCGCCTTTAAGGAAATGGGGTACATTACCTTTGATGATCAGGTGAGCATGGCGGTGGAGCTTTTGAAAAACAATCCGGGTATTCTGGAGACGGTGCAGAACCAGTATGACTATATTATGGTGGATGAAGTGCAGGATCTTGATGATGCTCAAGCGGAATTTGTCAGGCTTTTAGTGAAGAAACCGGCTAATAATGTGATGATCTGCGGTGATGCTGACCAGTCGATATATGCATTTAGGGGCGGAAGTAACCGGTTTATGCTGGATTTTCCCAGCCTGTTTTCCGGGACTGAGGATATTCTGCTCTCACGCAACTATCGTTCCTCGGAAGAGATTGTCGCAATGGCATCCAGCCTGATAGAAAAGAACAAGGAGCGGGTACCGATGCAGCTCGCCGCATCTTTTTCCACGGGGATACAGGCAATCCATATCCCAAACTTCAATGACTGCAGATTTGGAGCACTGATAAAGGAAATACATGGAAAGGGCTATGCGTACTCGGACATTGCAGTGATTGCCCGGACGAATAAGGAACTGAACAACCTGTGTAAGATAGTGGATAAGGATGCCGCCCTGACCGGGGTAGCCGTTCCGCTTGAACGCCCGAAGCTGTATTTGCGGGAAGACTGCGTATTTCAGATGCTTTTGGACTTATTGGAGCTTGCAGTTAAGGGAATGAGTCAGGACAGGGCACTGTACCGGCTTTTAAGCACTATGGGATGTTCCGTGGAAAAGACAGACAGAAAGCTCAGCATCTATGAGGATCACGTAACCGAGGGATTGATATATGATTTTTACGGGGGAGAATCCAGCAGATACTTTCTGGAGGCACAGGATCCGCTGATAAAGGCATATGGTCGTATCTACCGAGCCTTGCAGGTGTTGAAAAAACCTTTAAAACAGGCGTTGTGGGAACTGGAGCCGTTCTTTTTTTCAACAGGGCTTTGTACAACAGAGATACTTGAAAAGATAGAAGACATCATGTATGAGAAAAAGATTGGGCATTATAGGCAGCTATACGATATTATGTCGGCGATGAAAGTCTTTGAGGATGATACGAGGATTTATTACAGTTCAGGGGAACGTTCCCAAGTCCATATGCTGACTGCCCATGACGCGAAAGGTAAAGAATTTCCGGCAGTAATCTTATACGGGATAGACAACTTTGAATGCGGTGATGTGGAAGAAGACCGCAGGCTTTTATATGTGGCAGTGACCAGGGCAAAAAGGGTGCTGTTCATTCTTGAAGAATATCCGGGAAAAAGCAATTTCCTAAAGGATATTGGGAAATACGTTTCTGTAAATAGGAGAGCACGCTATGAAAAATGAGTTAGTTTTTGGAAATGAACCTTATCTGCTCAATGCATACAGGGCAGAGATAGTCAAGGGAATCGCAATGCCGGAGTTTAATGTCATGGAAGCCGAACAGTTTACACAGATAGAAAGGGATTTTGCAAAGCAGATGCCATTTATGGGAAGCCGCAGAGTATTAATTGTGTCTTTGGAAAAATTGGTAGCAAATGAGCTTTTAGAAAAATACCTGAAAGATCCTGCGCCTAAGACGGATTTATATATTTTTGCAGAAGAGATAGATAAAAGGATTTCTCTGTATAAGAAATTTCCAAAAGAGGGTATAAAGCAGTTTGACAAGGATATTGGTATACTGCAGAAATGGATTTTAGGGTACATAAAAAGGCAGAATTGCAAAATCACTAAGGACGCATACGATGAATTCCTTATGCGCATCAATTATGAAATGGAGGATGTAAACTTATATCACGTAAAATCAGCATTGAGCCGTCTGTGTACTACGCAGGACGAAATAACAGCTGATCTGGTGCGGCGGCTGGTGCAGTCAAACGAGAAAGAGGATATATTCCAGTTGATATGCCTGATAGACAAGGGTAAGGTTACGGAATTATTTCATCAAGCAGATTTGATCATCCAGAATGGCAGCCAGAACGTTATAGGTACGCTTTCGCTCCTTTTGAGGAGTTATCGTATTTTGTATAAAGTCAATGTGTGTGGATGTTCCCTGCAGGATGTAGGTGTTCATCAGAGGACATATATCCCGAAAATGACACTGGAGCAGGCTGACGCAGGTATTGACATCATTCAAAAGGCAGTAAATGGGATAAAAAACGGGAGATACGCACAGGACTTTGCCTTCCGTCTGTGTTTATCACAATTGTGCCAATTAAAACAAAAATGAAATATAAACGTCCAATGGACGGGAAAGGCATCGCAGAAATGCGGTGCCTTTTTTTAATATACGCTTATGGCTGAGGATGTCCTTACGCAATTTGGAGAAGGAGGAGATTATGATTTATTTAAAGATGCTCGGATGAGGTAGTGGAAAAACTCTCAGGAATATCAGATTACGCCTAGATTGGATTGACATATATGATACTAGGAGTTTTACATTTCGTATCATGTGAGGCGTAGAATTCTCTTTTTTTTATTGCATAAATCAGGTTGGAAGCGGGATATTGTATTCCTCGCATATCTTTTTGAGTTCCTGGAAGGTATTGGAACCAAGATTACGGAATTGTAAAATTTCCTTGAGATTATACTTTGACAGACTTGATAAGTAATACACATCATGATTTGCCAAGACGTGCAATAACCGTTTGGTCATCGGAATATCATAAATGAAAATCTCACCTTCAGGGTGATGCAGGCATTCGAGAGGTATCAATTCATATATTATCTTCTCAAGTTCGCCATGCAGGAGGTTATGTTTCAAAGAAGAAAGAGAAATGTTATCTGCCTCAGTGATGTCCGTAATACCTATACTATATAAAAACTTTTCTGTTTTTTTGGAAATTGGTTTTTTTTGAATTGCATTTTTATACATAAATCATGTCCTCAATCTTTGTAAGAGTTATGCTAATAAAATTGGAAGTATTTTAATACTAATACTAAGAGAAATAAATAAATAAGTCAAGGGAGAAGAGGGAATTGTATTGACGCAAATTGACAAAAACTTAAAGCGTGTGCTAATATCTATTATAAATTCTTATTTCTTTATGGTAAAAGGCTTGTGCCAAATACCAGTATGAAAAATCCCCAGCAATGGGTTTATAATAGATATTACGTAGATGACATCTGGTTATACCGGATGTTTTTTTTATGGGAAAAGGAGGAAATCTTATGTCAAAACGATGTGACAGTACGGTAGCTTTTTATTCGGACACAGATGCAGAAGCAATAAAGAGGATAAAGTGTGACCTAGAAGCGTGGTCGCAAGACAAGAAAGGATACAGTAAATTGAGCGATTATTTTCTTGCGCTTATTGGTGCTGAGGAATTGGTGGAGAAATTGCATTTGGAGTTCAGCAGCATAACCTATAATTTACCGCAATACATCGAAATTGCAATGCATACGACCGATTTGCCGCCATGCGGTTTTTTTGATGTTGTGGCACACCATTATGGGGTAGAATATGTGTTCATAGCTGAAGAGCCTTGTACGGGATTGTTTATTAATACGGATATGAAAGGACGTTTTTTATTGCCTAATAAATATCGTGTCACATTTCTTTACGACCGTAGTTATGGAGGAACCCCGTATGAAGAGATGCTAGAAGATGCTGAGGGATATCCTGCCTGCTTTAAGACAGAGGCAGAAATCGTAGATTTTTTCAAGTTATATGGTTTTAAAGTTGAGTCGTATGGTGATATCGAAAGCATCATAAATCCAGATTTTATATGTATTGATGTATTTGAAAGGGTGTATGTGACACGGCAATAGATTATGTTATGAAGTAAATAAAAAGAAGGAGATTAAAGCGATGGAAGAAAAGAAATTGATGTACAAAATTGACGGGCAGATGTGGCAGGTACAATTATATCCTGTCTATTATACATATAACAGGAGCCTGGGAATATGCTTGTGTAAAAAAGGCAGGAGTATTGATGATGAGGACACTCTTGAAATAACCCGCTGCCTTGATGCGCCGCAGACAAAAAATTGTGCGTATATAGACGTTAATAATTATGGCACGGACATTATAAAGTGGTTGGAAAAGAATAAGTTGGGAAAAGTAACCGGGCAGGAAGTGCAGTCTGGCTTTGTGACTTATCCGGAGTTTATGTTTGATGAAAGCATACTGCAGGACTATACGAACGAGCATTACGCGCAATATCTTAAATGGCAGAAGGAATTGAATGAGGATCAGGAATTCCTTATCCGAAGCTGTAATATGTGTCAGAAAGAAATTCCTTTGATCGTAAGCAAAAAAGCGGCAGCACAGTATCGCGAATACCAGCAAGGTGTACCATATTTGATACAGAACATTTTTCCGGAATTAAGCAATGGAGAAAGGGGACTATTGGCGCGCGGGCAAGGTATGTGCGAGAAATGTTTCAAAAAAATGTTTGATTTGTTCTGAAATAAAATTAAATAAATGGAGTGGTAAGGGCGTCTAAGGACGCCCCTTTTTTTGTAGAGAGAGATTGTAAAGATGGAATTGAAACACTATGTTGTTGACAGTACAAAACATTTTTGCAGTATGTTGATATGGATTCTATCAAAAGTGATATGCTAAAGAAGGATCAGGAATGGCTGCAACTGAGAATGCGTTTGGTTTTTGATCATAAGTCTGTGCAGGACAACAAAGAAAGGATTAGGACATTCTTCTATAAAGATGGGGTGCATATTATGTTGACATGCTGCACAGGCATTTCCAGTAAGCAGGAAGAATTGAGGCGAATGGTATCTGCCGAACTGATGGAACACTTTACTGAATTGATGTACCATAGCAATGATCTAGACAATGAGATGGATTATCCAATCTTCTTCCTAATAAAAAGTAAAGTATCCTCAGTTAGGAGCCTGTCTGATGATGAGTATGAGGTATAAGACATGGAATCCAAAGGAGATGGTGAACTTGTATTTTTTCCATGTACATATCCAAGTCGAAAGCTGGTGAGCAGTATTTAGATAGTCTGAATGATTCCAATATAGTCGATAAGGAGGGAGGCTAAAAACAGATTTTTAGTGCGTGCCAAAGCGTAATGGCGCATCGCGGATATGGTATGGGAAGGAGATTATTTTTGGGGGTTATAACAACGTAATACTTTCAATGTACATAAATTTAGCCTGATGTAAGAATAATATAGGGGGAATTTATGGTAAAATCAAAATTAGATAGTAGGAGGATATTATGGATAAATACGAAGAATTGATAGCAGTTTTTTCAGATATTTTAAAGGAATCTCAGGATTATCATATTGCACATATATATCATGCGGGCTATGTAGCTGTTGTTGGCGAGATCGATGTTGCAAATCACAAAAATTCAACTACATTTTTCGTAGACGAATTTTTTGACGCGCCTGAAAAAATGGCAGAGAGCCTGTTAAGAAACTGGAGGTGGCAATGGTTTTACAGACATAAGCAGAATGTCGGAAAGATGGATTATAAAGATATTCAGGAACTGGATAAGGATGTGCCTGAGGATCTGAAAGAGGATTATCTGCGCCAGTTACAGGAATTGGAGCAGAAAATAGATGCCATATTGGGAACTCCCGCGTAACTATTCATAAAATCAGTATAATAAAGTTTTGAGGCTGTCGCATTAAAGATTGATTAAATCTTAGATGCGGCAGCATATTTTTGCTTATTTTGGATGTAATTCAGTACGCTCAGACTGCTCTATACCCTATAAAGCAATTCTAAGCTTTCCAATATGTACGTCAGAGCAAAAAGTTGTACATTAACAAATCGTTATTTACTTATTTTAGGGAACAGAATAAAATATTTTTAGTTAATGAGGAGCCTTTACTCATAAGAGTAAAAAGATGGATTGTTTAGCAGTAAATGAAAAAGCGCTGGATTTTAAAGTCAAAATGGAGATGAATACAGTGAAAAAAGTTTTTGATAATATATGCTATTATAATTGCAATCATAGTTGTGTATTATTTGTTATTAAAAATTGGAAGGTATAGTAATCAATCAAGTGAGTAAAAGATATTGGAGAATTTATTGGATGGTGAGGTGATGGAATGCATTGAAATTAAACGCATTTTTATAATGCAGAAAGTTTGATATAAGTGGGATAAGGTGGAAAGGAGATGAGAGAATAACGATAAGTACGTGCAAAATTGATTATGAAAATCGTATATATAACGTTTAATGTATTTATATTGAAGAAAGCGAGGAAATATTTATGAGTAAAAAAGTGAATTTGTTAAAAAGTATTGGTGTTTTGTGTTTAGTAGTATCATTATCTGTGTCAATTGTTTCACCACCAGTATTTGCGTCTGAAAGTATGCGCTCAGCAGATACAAGTACGGCAAGTAAAGTGGTTGCGTATACAAGTGATGAACATACGGTAGAAATGGAAGGGTTTGAAGAGTTTTGCGCGCAAATAATGCTCGGTGATACTCTTCAGGAAGGGGAAGAACGTGTTCTTGGTACATTGAACGGAGAAGAATTTTGTGTAAGAGTAACAGATGTTACGAAATCTTCACCCTCCACCTATGCATCAGAAGAAAAAGCGTCAGCGGTATTTACTTTTTATACGAAGAAAATATTTGGGTATCAAAAAGATTTATTAATAGTGACAGCAGAGTGTACTTGGATAAAAGGAAGTAAAATTGTTAATTTTAAATGCACGTATGATAGATTGGTATCGGATATATATTGTTCGTGGAATGATAATTTCACAAAAGCAACTGAAACACTTCATAACCTTGGATTAGATATAACATACGGAGGAGATTCTCAGTTAGTCATTTTTTTCGCGGGTTTATCTGCGGATAGACAAAAAGTTAATCTGACTTGTTCAAAAGATTATGAACTCTAAAAAAAGACTTTTCCTGATTTTGGGATGCTGCACCCTTATCGTAGTTATAACAATAATGGGTATTATGTTAAGGGAAAGTAGCTCTTTTCAGGAAAGGGAAAAGGCTAATAGATATTGTATAGACGATATGGATACAAACAATGATAAGGATAGTTTATATTTTGATTACATTGTAGCAGTATTGGTTGAGACGATCAAAAACGAGAATGGAGTTATGGATTGTAAAATTAACTTAAATTATTCAAATGGCGAAATTGTTTCTGCTAATGTTAGTGTAGTTGCTGAGGGTGATGAGATTAATATTTCAGAAACAAATATATTGGATTATGTTTCTCAATCATTAGAGATTTCTACAGAAGATATCATATTGTCATATGATTAAGTGTTGTTATATATGTATTCGAGTATCGAAGGGGGGCATCGCTCCCCTTTTTTAATATATTATAGAGGTTATTGCTATAAATGTTAGTTTTAAAACTGAGTTTGTTATTAATCAAAATAAGGTCAACTTTAAATCATGCTTGTTATTTATACCCTTGGTTGTAGCAGGAAAGTCATCTATAATTATATATTAGTTCAAATAAAGCAGCTTCACAATATAATAACATATGTGATTTAATGGGGAATATCAATATTTTATTAATCATTATTGCTCTATAATTATTACCTTATAATTATAAATATTTATAATAGAGAGGTACAGTTATTATGGGAAGACTATACCTTTTGGAATGTTAGAATTTTTACACCAAGAGTCGGGCTTTTCAAAGCCCTGGCTCTTACTTTTTGACATAAAAGTACTACCGTGTTAATTTCTATTTAATGCGACAGCATCCTTATATATATATTTACGAATATTGAATTTTACCTATAATCAAGGATATAGACATCAAAGTAAAGACGAGCGCTTCTAATAGCAGATATCTTGTGTTGTTTGATAGCAAAAAGACTACAAATATGGTAAGGCTCATAAGCAGAATGATGTTAGCACGTTTGTTAAAAAATAGATTATCCTCCTCGTCAACGTACCGGTTAGGGTGGTCCACAGATCCTATCACTTTGATTATCGCTAAAGAAATGAGGTACAAAATACACGAAAACAGCGGTGTCGCCGAAAAATACTTTACGATGCATAGGATGCCTGCTAAGGACAGACAGGATAAAAGTAAACAGGAAATATAATGCTCCATGTGAAAACCGCCTGAATAGGCGCGTAAGGGGATAAAAAAGAGGAAAAATGCAATGCATTCAAGCTTCATACCCAATAAAACGGCAATAATGATACTGCATATAATATTTATGGCAAGTTCTAGAAAACTCTGAAAGCCGTACTGGTAAATCTCAAACTCGCTTTCCTCGATAACGTCTTTTGCGAGTATATAATCCGTTAATTTTCTGGATAATCGTTCCATACTCCCATTCTCCTTTATACAGCAAATGTACTCAAATCTTCCTTAATTATAATAGCACTCGTTATAAATACGGGTTTCCGCGTCATTTTTTCTCTTTAGCGCCGTACATCACTACCGATACCTTAAATACACCATTCCGGCTCTCCGCATCCACCTGTCCGTGGTAGGCTTCCACCGCCTGTTCCACAGAGGACAGTCCCAACCCGTGACTCCTGCAATCTTTTTTTGTGGTGATGTATTTCCCGGCACGATCTTTCTTTCGTTCCCCACGGTAGGGATTTATGACAACCAGCATGAGGACTTCCTTCTCATACGAGGCATCCAGCGTTATATAGCGATTTCCTTCCTCTATTTCCCGGCATGCCTCCAGTGCATTGTCCAGCAGGTTCCCAAGCACGATGGTAAGGTGTCCGCCCCGGAAGGGCAGTTCGGCAGGCAGGAACACGTTGGCGACAAAGGTGATGCCCTCCGCTTTGGCGATACCGCATTTATGGTTCACAAGGTTGTCCACAATGATATTACCCGTGCAAGAAACGTCATTTGTCCGACGATTCAGAGACTCCTGTAGTATCCCGCGCACGTATTCTTCCGCCTGTCTTGTGTCATTCACCTGCAGCATTCCCAGAAGACTCGACATATGGTTCTTCATGTCGTGCCGCAGCTTCCGCATCTCTGTATCGTATTCCGTTCGCTCCTGTGCCTGCCTGTTCAGAAGATCAAGCTCCTGTTCATAGAGCAGGTTCTTCTCTTGTGCCTCTGCATCGTCCACCATATGGTCATAGACTTCAAATATCATATAAATCAGTATGAGGAGCAGTAGGCTTGAGATGATGGCAAAGACGTCGTACTCCTTATGCTGTGATGTTATCAGGAAGATGTTGTGCATCAGGTAGATGCTGCCGGCGGGGACAGAGAGGACTGCCACGGCGTATTGAAACGGTATGTCCATTCGCTCCATTCGCTCCATACGTTTCACATAGTGTCTCGCGATGACGGCAAGGAAAAACATGAGCATCTGTGAGATTACCGTCCCTGCCGTCCGCTGTTCCCATCCATCCATTCCGATCAGACTGAGGACGATACCTGTAATGATCTCCACAAGCATCCACACGGCGCATATCAGCATTGAGAAGATGCAGAGCCTTTTCAGGCTTGCCTTATAGGAAACAGAACTGATTATAAGCACAAGCGCTACATTGAGGGAGAGCATTACTGGCGGAGGTATGGTGATTCCCAACACGGGAATTGTCTGCAGGATATAGTAGATGGTCCACGCTGCGAACCGGAACGGATTTCCGGATGGCTGGGAAAAAAAGGTTTTCATGAACTTGTGCAAGATGAGCAGATAAAAACACGATGTAAACAGATTGCCAACATAAACACACACCAGATTCACTCCTCCACCGCCTTTCCGCCCGCTATGTCACAGAGTCGCGCACGTACTGCCTTTACTCGATCCTCGCTGATCTTAAGGAGCTTTTCTGTCCCGTCTCCCATGCGCACTATTACCTCAGAAAAGCTCATCTTTCCTATGTAGCTGTAATTTACAAGATATGACTGATGTATTCGTAGAAATTCCTGACGTCCCTCCGAGAGTTCTTTCTCCACGCTGTTGAGCTGGCCGTAGAAACGCTCAATCGAGCCGTTTGCCATAAAGATATGTACGACCCGGTTACGGCTCTCGAAATACACTATGTCCTGGATCGCAACTTTTAGAATCTTTTTGTTGAAAGAGAAACGATAATATGTTGTCGTTTCCCCTATGCGGGCGCAGGCATCGCGGAAATACTTTTGGAACTTTGCCTCTTCCACGGGCTTTGAGAGAAACCGGAACGGCTCCACTTCAAAGAGTTCCTTTAAATACTGCTCATAACCCGACACATAGATGAGGAGCGCAGAGCGATCTATCCGGCGTATCTGCCGTGCTGCGTTTATCCCATTCACCTTTTCCATCTCTATGTCGAGGAAGATCAGGTCGTAGCGGTAGCCCTTTTCAATGTCCGCGACGAGCGTGGCGCCGTCGGAATAGACTTCTGTATCAATACTTGTACCTGTTTTTGCCGCTTCACGGCGCGCCATTTCTTCAAGTTTTCCCGTAAAATGTTTATCATCATCACATACTGCTATCCTCAGCATTTCTATCATCTTCCTTCCGATGTGCATTATACCATTGTCCAAGTTTCTCTTGTTCGTTCTGTGCCTGCTCCAGACGTTCCAGAAGTGCCATTAGGGTCTTTTGGTTGATGTCTGTCAGGTGCTGGTAACGTAAGACAATATCGTAGTATCTGTCCATCTCATGGTTCATGCGTACCTGCCCGCTTAGGTCACGCTTGATGTCAGAGCAGCTAAGTATATAGTCAGTGGTAACATTGCATATTTTTGACATCTTTATCAAAAGGTCTGTCGGTATGTCATAGGCACCGATTTCCATACGGCTCACTGCCTGTTGCGTGGTGCCGAGAATGGCTGCGAGACCTTCCTGAGACAGATTTAAGTTCTTTCTGAGTTCACGAATGCGGTTTTTGCTTTCCATAGTATGCACCATCCTTTCTGATATTATTTTACATTAAAATCGATTGAGCCATTACAATTAAACAATGTATATGAAATACGCATATATGCGTATAGAGAAAATGAAAAATGTGTATGACTTATTTCATCCGAAAAATAATATGCTTATTTTTAATATATGTCATTTACACAGTATGTCTTTGAGGGTGGATTATTCATGGGAAGGCATTGCCATCGTAATCAATATATAAGTGGTGATGAGAGGTGCTAAGGGAAAAATGACACAGAAACCCGTATTTATTACGAGCAACAATGAATAAATGATGCATGATATATATTGGAATATGGTAAAAATTGTTTTACCATTCCAATATTTTTACAAGGAGGTGCATCGCGGATGAAAGGAGCGGGTAAAAACTTATCAGCGAGATTGATGAAAGCCATAGCAGGGAAGTCGGCACAGGCAGCCGCAGACAGCAGATGTATGTATATTTACCATCAACCTAAGCAGCCGGCAGGACTGCAGAGGATTAAGAAGTAGAACTGACGTTCCGCCTATAGAATGTCCTTGAAAACTCTCTTTTATATCATTTTTAAGTGGTAAGAAAGGGAGTTTTCGCAATGTACAGAAAAATAGCGCGAAATCCAGAGAAAAAGGTAAAATATATTATATAATGTAGATATAGTTACTTGTGACTTGTGGGCAGGAGAAAAGTAATGGGAAAGAAGCGAAAAATGAAACATAAGTGTGAGCTGGAGAAGCAGGCTGGAGCATACTGACGATATTAATCTTGGCAGGAGATTTGCATTGCAAGACGCTTAACCGAGTAAAATGATCCGATTAAATTCCGCCCGGCGGAAAAATAACACTTGCTTATTGCAAAACGGATGGCAACACAGAAGTTGCTGTTCGTTTTTTGTTTTTTTCTCGTGAACAAAAAAGATTGAATCGCAAAATAGGTGATAATCGAACGTGTTTTCTGTTATAATATCCCTAGGCCTTATTATGAGAAACTCAGAAATGATGACTAGACCGCTTATGATAGGAGGAGAATCTATATGACTAAGCAGAATCAATATATTGCCATAGACTTGAAATCCTTTTATGCGTCCGTAGAGTGCGTGGAGCGGCATTTGGATCCCCTGACCACAAATCTAGTGGTGGCGGATGCCAGCAGAACAGAAAAGACGATATGCCTGGCGGTATCTCCTTCACTGAAAGCATACGGAATATCGGGGAGAGCCCGGCTGTTTGAAGTAGTGCAAAAAGTAAGGGATATCAACAGGGAACGAAGGAACAAGGCACCGGGCAGACAATTCAAAGGATCTTCCTATTATGCACCAGAGCTTGCGGAGCATCCGGAACTGGAGCTTTCCTACATCATAGCGCCGCCCCGGATGGCGTTTTACATGGAGTACAGTACAATCATTTACAATATTTACCTGCAGTATATTGCTCCAGAGGATATTCATGTTTACTCCATTGATGAGGTATTTATGGATGTGACGCATTATCTGCAGACGTATCAGCTGACAGCACGAGAGCTGGCATCAAAGATCATTCAAAATATCCTGACAGCAACCGGAATAACGGCTACAGCCGGTATCGGGACAAATCTATATCTTTGCAAGGTGGCTATGGATATTATGGCGAAGCATGTGCCGGCGGATGAAAACGGTGTCCGCATAGCGCAGCTTGATGAAATGAGTTACAGGAAATATCTGTGGAATCACAGACCGCTTAGCGATTTTTGGAGGGTAGGGCACGGTTATCAGCGGAAACTGGAGGAGAATGGACTTTATACAATGGGAGATATTGCCAGATGTTCCCTCGGATGTCCGGGAGAGTACCACAATGAGGAACTATTATACCGCTTGTTCGGAATCAATGCGGAACTGCTTATTGACCATGCCTGGGGCTGGGAACCTGTCACTATAGATCTGATTAAGAAATATAAGCCGGAAACTAACAGTTTGAGTTCCGGTCAGGTGTTGAAATGCCCTTATGACTTTGAAAAGGGCAAATTGATTGTTAGGGAAATGACGGATTTGCTTGTGCTTGACTTGGTGGACAAGAAGCTGGTCACGGATCAGATGGTGTTGAGCATTGGATATGATATAGAAAATCTCACGAACAAAGAGATTAGGAAAAACTACAAAGGAGACGTCACTGTGGACCATTATGGCAGGATGGTTCCCAAACATGCCCACGGTTCTACAAATTTGGGTCGCAAGACCTCATCCGCTAAACTGATAACAGATGCGATGATGGAGCTGTATGACCGGATTGTAGACCCCAAACTCTTGGTCCGCAGGGTCACGGTGGCAGCGAATCATTTGGTAGAGGAAAGCATGGTAAAGGAGGCTCCAGTCTTTGAGCAGATGAACCTGTTTACGGATTATGCTGCTCTGGAGAAGGAACAGAAGGAAGAGAATGCCCGTCTGGAAAAAGAACGGAAACTTCAGGAAGCCATGCTGTCAGTGAAAAAGAAGTTTGGCAAGAACGCCATTTTGAAAGGCATGAATCTTCAGGAAGGTGCCATGACCATAGAGCGGAATAGCCAAATCGGAGGACACAAGGCATGAATGATGAGCATAAATATGACGATATCATTAATCTTCCCCATCATGTGTCTGTAAGACATCCGCAAATGTCTCTTATTGACCGTGCAGCGCAGTTTTCGCCTTTTGCAGCGCTGACTGGACACGATGCGGCAATCAAGGAGGCACAACGGCTTACGGATGAATGGGTAGAACTGGATGAGAGCAGGAAAGAATTGTTGGATGAAAAGCTACAAATGATCCGGGAGAGTCTTTCCGGTGGAATGGGTGGGCAAGGTTTGCCAGAAATACTGTTCACTTATTTTCAGCCTGATGAAAAGAAGAGTGGCGGTGCCTATCTCTCTGTTCAGGGAAAAGTGAAAAAAATTGATGAATATGGTCATCAGGTGATCATGGAGAACGGAACGGTCCTGACCATTGAACATATCGTAGACATTGAGGGAGAGTTGTTTCGTATATATGAAGATTTAGATATGCAGCCTTGACAAATGCCACTCATGGGCATAGTAATTGTATCGGAGGGTAAAGGTTTTCTGAGTGCCATAGATTAGAGCAACGCAAGTAAAATTGGCTCCTACCCGATTTTTATCCTGATCCTGGGAAAGTATTTTTTCCACTTTTACAGTGATGATTTCTCCAGTATTATCACGGAACCGGAAGCGAATGGGCGTGATCTTGCCGTTTGTATCAGTACATGAGATCATTTGCACCGGAATGTCAATGCACAAGATACTTTCCATAGAAAACCAACCTCCTTTCTCGATGATTTTAGGTGAGAGTAATAGTATTGTAGCACATCGAACATATGTTTGCAAATGGTAATTAATATAAGTTGCATGAGATAGTTAGAGGAAAACGAAAAAGCGGTTTAATGTGTGTAAAACTTTGTTTTTGAATTTCACCTTTGATGTAAGCTCTGTTGCAAATTATTGAAATTTGGGTTATATTATTGATATAATATTTAAGTAACGTCATTCATAGGCTGATACGCACATATTTTCAGGAGGCTTAAGATGAGAGGAAAAAAGAATAGCGCTACTACATCAAATCTGACGGGAGCAGTCAAGGGAGAAGCTGGGGCGGTAAACACTGTGAAAAAGACTGGCAAAGGACAGAGGGCTACGCGGGAAAAGAAAAAATCGAAGAAAGAAGAGCTAAGGCCTGAAGTTATTATACAATATGCCGGAAACGCAGCACAGGTGGAAGAGATTGTGGAGCAAGTCAAGAAATTGTATGTGGAGGACGGGCATTACTTGGCATCTCTGAAATCTCTCCAAGTATATGTAAAACCTGAAGAAAACGCTGCTTATTATGTTATTAACAAAAAACAGAACGGAAAAATTGACTTATTCTAAAAAATCGGGGGTGCTCCTAATACGATACTGGGAGCACCTTTTTGTTGTTCTTCTATTTTATTTTTGGGTGATTGGAGCTTCGACATACTCTTATTTCAAACGCCAGAACGTCGCAGAACTTATATAATATAAAGACGTTAAGCTGGGTTATTTCATTTGAGTAGAAGGCATCGATTTGTTGCGAGTTCATTTCTGTCTTGTGGCCTTTTCTTAAACCTTTAATTTTCAATATTTCTTTTAAATTAATCTATATATATCCGTTATTTCTTCTTCTTGCCACTTCCTAATCAAGTATATATCTGAGACAATGAAAGAAATGAAAAAAGAGAAAAGCGGAAAGCGTGGACATCTGCAAAGGTGTGTGAAGACTTGAGCAAAAAGAACAAACTGGTGTATCATACCGTTGAAATATATCATATCAGCCCATCCTTGATGGGTGATTGATATCATCAGTATAATACACCGGTTATTAAATAATCCTATTCTTATGGCTCCCTTAATTTTATAGCTGAAGCAGCCATTCTGCGCCGATTATCTTCAATGGCAGCATAGTGCTTCTTTGTAGTTCCTACATCAGAATGTCCCAGAACATCCGCAACCAGATAGATATCCCCTGTTTCCTGGTATAAACTTGTGCCAAAAGTGGAGCGCAGTTTATGCGGGGTAATCTTTTTCTGCGGTACAAACTCTCTGGTATATTTTTCGACAAGATTTTCAACGGCATGGACGCTGATCCTTCTTTGCTGCATTGAGAAGAAAAGGGCGTTTTCGTGTCCCTGTTGTGCGTGGAGGGCAATATGTTCGCGTGGACCGTTGATATATTTTTTTAAGGCAGCTTCCACCTCTGAGCCAAAGTATAGGATTGACTCTTTTCCGCCTTTTCGGATAATCCGGATGCTGTTCTCACGGAAATTGATATCATTCAAATCAAGACCGACACATTCTGAGACCCGGATGCCTGTGCCGAGCAACAGAGTTATGATTGCGAGGTCCCGTGTCTTAGTTTTTAGGAAGTATGCTTTTTTCTGTCCGGTGAGCTGGCTTTCGTAGTTTTCTATGTTATCAAGCAAAATAGCGACCTCATCCGGCTCCATCCGTACAATAGCCTTTTCGTGAAGCTTGGGCATATCAACCTGCATGGCCACATTCTTTGTAAGAAGTTCTTTTTTATAGTAGTAATTTAGGAAGCTCCGTAGAGAGGAGAGTTTTCTAGATATACTGACAGGACGGTTCTTTTGATTGCCATTGTCGGATTTGTAGTATTTCAGATACTCCTGATATTCCTCTATATCGCTGCTTGTTAGCCGATCAATATCATCCAATGTGACATCCTGAATTGCCTTATTGCTAAGTGAGGGGTTTTTCTCCAGCATAAAGCGGAAAAACACCTGTAAATCATAAGCATAGGAAATACGGGTCCGGGGACTGGAAGTGTTCTCTATGGCCCGGAAGTAGTCCTTAGCGTATGGGGGCAGTTCTGTCAGTAGCTCGCGGAGCCGTTTTGTGTATTCAATTTCTTTTTCATCGTGATAGGTTAAGTTTTTCTTTTCCATTGTGTTGACCGTACATTGCAAATTGGATAGTTACTGATATTAAAATAATACCATAATGGCGCTAAATACGCAAATAATGGTTGGGTAATTTTGACATTGGAAAGCTTGAGAGTTTTACAATTTTATGTTAACATAATAGGAGTATAAATGATTTATATTTTAGGTTATCAAGGAGGCTATTATGAAGTATAAGCTTTTTTTGAGCCATTCCAGCAAAGATATCGAAGTTGTGGATTCCTTTGTAAATTTTATGTACATAATTGGTTTGACAGATAGGGATATGGTATGCACATCTGTTGCATCAACTAAAATCCCTGTGACAGAAGATATTTATGAATATCTGAACTCCCTGCTTGCTGATGAGTGCGTTTACGTCATTTATTTTTTGTCTGATAATTATTACTCCAGTCCGGTATGTTTAAATGAAATGGGCGCAGCCTGGTTGAAAAAATCAGACAGTCTAAGCCTGCTCTTGCCAGGGTTTGATTTTAGTGATATTCAAGGCGTGGTAAATAGAAATAAAATAGGAATAAAGCTGGGAACCTCTGATGCTATGACGAAAGCATCGCTTAATGATTTTAAAGTGATTCTTGAGGATATGTTTCAAATTGAAATTCCGCACAATCGGTGGGAAATGGCGCGAGACGAATTTTTGAATAAGTCTATAGAAAATGTAAGAAGATTCAATATGACTCTTTCCCAGAGCTACTGTATTGGTGATCTTGAAAATGACGGATGTGTTATTTCGAGAAAAGAATCAAATCGTGATATGATAAAAGCTGCGATTGACTTTAGTGAAACAGATAGTAAATTATCCAGCATAGTTGTTTTTAACGGTAAACTGGATTTTACCAGCTATTTTATAAATAAAAAAAATTTATGTTTCGAGGCATATGCAGATAAAGGGATCAGTTGTGTTGATGTTGAGTTGAAACTGAAAAATATTAATATGTCTAATGAAATAATGTTATATGATGATGAAAAGGAATACAGGATTCCTTTGATGCAATTTTGTGATGACCTGTCGTTCTGGAGAAACGTATCAGAAATCAAATTTGTACTACATAGGAAAAAAGTGACGAAAAGTGGCAACATTATCATTAAAAACCTTCGTATTGAATAGGTACATATGGTAAGGATTCTCAAAAGCTGTTGCGATTTATTTTGTAACAGCTTGTTTTTCTATATGAATGGAGGGAATTGCTATGGTGGGAATGAATCCAGTGGAGTTTTTGGAAGAAGTGCAGCACGCATATATGATAAGTTCATTTGGTGAGATTATCGATTATGATGAAATGTACTCTAATGGAGGCTTCTTTGATTTCTTGCAGCGGGAATATAATTTCAAGCTTGAGGAGAGGGAAAAAGTAATGAAGTCGTTGCAAGAGATGAGAAGCGAACATGTCATTTCCCGGTATGAAAATCCGTATTATTATAAATATTTTAGAGATATTATCAGCAACATACATAGGATAAAGGATAAATTTTTAGACTGCAAAGAACAGGGAGAACCGTTGTTCGGGACTGTGGAATTTGATATGTTTTACGCTCAGATCAGATGTCCGGACAGCTCAATGCCGCCAATTATTCTGTTGTATAGTGGGATTATACAATTTGCCCATGATATAACAAATGTACTTACAAAAGCTTTTCCCATTCAAGTAAGAGATGGGGAGAAAATTGTCTTCGGCATGGAGCCTCAAAAAATCTGGGATTCCATCCAAAGCAATAAGTGGATTGAAAGACGGTTTACAGATATTGTTTTTAGCATATTCTTCTATGGAAATGTTGATATGTGCGATGTTTCGCAGCCAGAAAATGATTATCTTTACCGAAATTTCAGTAATGCTCTGGCGGACTCTTTTCTGACCTTTATTGTCGCCCATGAGTGCGCACATTATTATTTGGGACATTTGGGGACGGATGCAGTTAAAGGGATAGTGACCGTTGGCAATGTGCAGTATGAAAGTATCATTCCTGACTGGGAGCAGGAGTTTGACGCTGATTATATAGGTGTTCTTTTGACGATTCCTGTGCTGCTGGAAAAAAATATGGATATTCAGGTTATTTTAGGTGGAATGTATATTGCCATGTGGATATTAAGTATTATGGAGAGTCTGCGGATCAAAGCTGGAGAAGAGAAAACGACGCATCCTCCGGCAAAGGACAGGCTGTTGCAGGTCAAGAAGAAACTGCAGAATATTATGCAGGATGACTTACGTATGTTAGAGGTTTATGATATGCTCTTTTCCGTATTATGGGATCGATTTACCGTAATTGCTAAGAACGTTGAGGACAGGGTTTTAGCAGGGCGACCTATAGCAGATGTTACCTATGAGCAGATAAAGGAAGCTATTTATCAAAGTCCTTGAAATGTCTTTGCTTTTAAAAGGAAGACCGCAGGAAAAGTTGTGTATTTGAATCCGAAAAAAGTGTATAATTGTAAATAAAATTAGTAATGGAGGGATTGATATGATAGATTTACTTTCCAAATTGAGCAGTACTTCTCAGAATAAGCCGATTGAGCCAAGAGAGATTTTTATGTCGTTGCCTACAAAAGATAAGCAGTACGAATATCCTCGTGATGTCCAGTCTGAAGTATGGAAAAAGTGGTTTGAAAAACGCGATCAAAAGAATACTATCATAAAAATGAATACCGGAAGCGGTAAGACGGTCGTTGGATTAATGATCCTGCAAAGCTGCCTCAATGAATGGAAAGGACCTGCAATTTATGTTGTACCGGATAATTATCTTGTTTCACAGGTCTACAATGAGGCATCAAGATTAGGAATATTGGCGACAACAGACCCTAGTAATTACAAGTATACCGTAAATGAAGCGATTCTTGTTATACCAATTCAAAAATTGGTTAATGGCAAAAGTGTTTTTGGCATGCGCAGTTCTAATACTAATTACCCCATAGGTAGTATATTGCTTGATGATGTTCATGCATGTATGGATACTATAACATCCCAATTTTCTTTGCGAATACCGTATGAACATGAATTATATAATAAAATAATAAGTTTATTTTCTGATGCATGGAAAGCTTATGACAATAATTCATATATAGATATTGTTGAAATGAAAGACCCACAAAAGAATTCCTTACTTCCGTTTTGGATTTGGCAGGACAAACAGGATGAAGTATATTCTCTTTTGAGACAGTATGATAATGATAATGAGGAAAATCAATTTATATTTTTTAGTCTACCTTTACTTTCGGATTGTTTGAGTTCCTGTAACTGTATGATAACAACCCGTTCTATAGAAATAACACCTAAAGGTATCCCTATATCAAAGATAAAAAGTTTTGAAAATGCCACACGGAGAATATTTATGAGCGCTACGCTTGCGGATGACAGCGTATTTGTATCGGCATTAGGTTTGAAAGAAAACGGCATAACTGACATTATCACTCCGGATAAAGCAAATGATATTGGTGACAGGCTTATTCTTTTCCCGCAGCATTTGAATAGTAGCATTACCGATATTGAGATCAAGGAAAAGATAATTGGCTTATCTAAGAAATATAATATTGTTGTTATTGTACCATCAAGAGATCGAGGACGTTTCTGGGATGATACCGAAGAAAACATTATTACGAAAGACAACATAGAGTCTGCAGTGATGGAGCTAAAGCAGGGGCATGTCGGTCTAAAAATATTTCTTAATAGATATGATGGTATTGATTTGCCGGACAATGCATGTAGGATACTTGTTATTGACGGTTTACCTCCGCTGCGGAGTGAATATGATAAATATGTACAAAGCATAAATCCAACAAGCAGTCTGCTATTACGGGAGCAAATACAAAGAATTGAACAAGGAATGGGGCGGGGTGTCCGTTCTAATAGTGATTCCTGCTGTGTTATTCTGATGGGTGAAAAGTTAGCAGATGTATTGTTGCGAAATGCGGGCATATCATTTTTTAGTAATGCTACAAAGGAACAATACCAATTATCGAAAGATTTGTGGGATCTATTAATGCAGGAAAATCCTAGCCCGACCGTTAATGATATATTTGAGTTGGCGAACTTTTCGTTAAATCGAGAAGTTATATGGATACAGAGAAGCAAGGATCGTCTTTCAACAGTGGTTTACAAGACGAAGCCGAACTTTGACATCATTACCATTGCATTAAGGAGGGCATATGAGTTCGCAAGTATGAACCAGTGGGATGAAGCAGTGAAAGTGCTTACTGACCTGGCAAATCAAGAAATAGATGAGAAAACCAAAGGATATTTGATGCAGATTAAGGCAGAATATACTAATTTTTTTGATAGATCTAGAGCACAGCAAATTCTTCAAGCGGCGAGAAAATGTAACGGTGGCGTACTTATACCAATAGATGGAATCCAATGCAATAAAGCAATTCACAGTATGGATCAGGCAAAAGGCATAAAAGAATACTATACTAAAAGAGACTGCAATCCAAATGATTTTATTATTCATATTAATTCAGTTCTCGATAGGCTGTCATTTTCCCCGGATACACATGATTTTGAGCGTGCATTAGAAACAGTTGGTGAAATGCTTGGTTTTAAGTCATCCCGTCCGGATACATTGACAAAGGGTAAAGGAACGGACAATTTATGGGCCATAGGAGATAACAAGTATTTAGTTTTTGAGTGTAAAAGTGGAGCCACCCACAGTGCCATTTCAAAAGATAATTGCAATCAACTAGGTGGTTCTGTTCGTTGGTTTCAAATGGAATATGAGAACGGGTATCAGTGGATTCCGATCATGGTTCATCCAGCAAATATTCTTGACCGCCTTGCAACGCCAGTGCCAAATATGAAAGTAATGACATCGGAATTGTTGGATAAACTAAAAAAACAGATAAAAGCTTTCTGCTCTGCATTGGCATCAGCTGGAGACTGGAATGATGAAGCAAGGATTGGTGAACTGCTTATAATGTATAAATTACGCGGAAAAGATATTGTATCGCAATATACAACTGATTATCGGATAAATACAAGTTAAAAAAGTCAGGGCAATTCAATCTATGAATTAAACAAGTATTTGTTTCATAGATTGAATTGCTATTCTTCTTATAAATAAACCAGAGGACGCAGAAATTTGTCCTCTGGAAAAACAATCTAAGTCATATTTTGTGGGTGATTCCCATTAAGTATCATTGAGACTAAACATACAAAACTATCTCTTTTATCTTCCTCAATAACAGGCAATAGATTATTAAAATTTATTTTCGCAGATTCGAGGTCTTTAGCAATTGGCAGCATACTGAAGCTTTGTTTTAGTAAGCTTATATCATGTAAATATACAGCATGCTCTAAATCTGTAATTTCTTTTTTATTATAGCACTCTTGTAAGAAATTAATCGCCTTTTCCTCTGACCCGCTTTTCAAATAAGCTTTTGAAAGCTTGTCTATCACAAAGGTAGAGGGATCGCATTTGTAGTATTCTTCCAATATATATACTCTGTAAATTGGCGGCAATGTGCTAAATACAGTCGGAATCCATGTCTGTTTTTGTACGCCAAATCCATTTATTTTAAAATAGGATAAAAATACATTTAAAGAAAACTCTTTTATGGAATCAATGGATTTTTCAATATCTGCTTCACTATAGTTGCCCTCTTCTCCTGTATGTACCCCCTTATTTCCTATAATCTTTGCGTCAATCAACTTATCTACAATATCTTTATCCAAAAAACTTCTTGATGCCATTAATTTACTATGCAAATCATATTTTTTCCAGCTTTTTTTATCAGTCTCTGAAACGAATTCTACAATGATTTCATCACAAATGTACTCAAGACAAATTCTAATGTCTTCAGCTCTATGGTGTTTTCGACTACTTTTTTCATTAGCGTAATCGTAATATTTTCTTGACACTGGTGATATTAATGGAATATCTATACTCATAATAAAAACCTCCAATTTTCACATGACATGTTAAAGGGCCGAACTATCAATCGGAATCTTCAATTATTTCTAAACATAATTTATCTATCAGCGTGCATAAAGTGTCATATCCTGTAATAAGTTCTTGTTCATCTATGCTGATCGGCAGCTCTTGCAGCTGGTCTAACATCATATCATAGCGATTTAACCAATTTTCTCTGCATATCACTTTGTTTTCATAATTCTCCGCCATTCCTACATCCAACAATGTGAGATAGGAATACAATAACATGATTGCAATAATTATCCATGCAGTCATTTTTTTGTTATTGTGCATATATTCTTTCACAGCTTTTAATGCAGTCAAATCTGCCGATATTTCTGCAGATATGCCCATGTCATTTGGATTCAGTATATGCCCTAACTCGTGAGAAATAATAAATATAGACTGTATCTGTTGGAATAGTTGCATTATCTGATATTGCACAGGTGTAAATTGCTCTCTATCATAAATCGCTGAAAATATATCACAATCTTTTCTGTCAATAAATTTCTCTTTGTATGTACTCAATATTGCTTTGCAATCAATGTAGTATTCATTAAAATCCTTGGCGCACAAAATACTTGTGTTTATCAAATCAATATACTTAATCAGCGGCCATTCCAGCAGAATAAATACATCTTTCCCATTTGAATCACTCCGCAAATCAACGCCGCCAGTTACAATCAAATGATAATTCATAGATTTAATATCTTTAAAGCAATCTACTCTTTCCAAGATGCAGTTTAAGATACAAGTGTAAGCCCGCTCAATAGGTCTGTAATGTGGGAAATTCTGTATATCTTCAAAAAAACGATAGTCAAAAACTTCCCTTTCCATAAGTTCATTAATCTTCTGTGCCTGAACTTTCTCTGCATCAATTTGATCTTTTGTATATTTGGAGTTTAGAATTTTCTTTTCGCCGTATAAAATCTCAACAATTGGATCGCTGTCAGGAACTTCAATCATTCATTTACCTCTTTTCCAGCCTCCATAATAAATTCCTCCAAATCCTTGATTTCCTCAAGGGAATATCCCGAATATGCCCTTTTGCCCTTACCATTTTCGATGGTAACAGTTTTTCCGTCATTATGCTTAATATAATTTTGTATAATATTTGCTATCGTTGCAACAATTCCAGGAGTAGCGGCTACGATGGCGACAATTATTTCTGAAGAACTGAAAAGTCCTCTGGAGTCTAAAACCTCTACTCGACATTCATTCTTCAATTCATCTTGTATTACCTCAGCAAGTTCACGGTTCTTAGTGTCTATGCTTATCTTTACTGCGTACATAATACTCGCCTCCTTGGGATTATTATATCTATAAAATACTGATTTGAAAAGAGCATTGCGCTCATTGCTTTTTAAAAGGGCGGAGATATATCTTTACATCCCCGCTCTCTAAAAATAGGTAATCAGTCAGCCGTTCCATCAACGGCGGTTTTCAATAGATTCAAATACTTATATACACTTTCAGAGCATTTGCATCCTTTACCTCTATAAAATTGAATATGTATTACGCCGTCTTGGGCAAATAATACTGAAGTCAGCTTATTGTTGATCCATCCCTGCGTTTTCAGGGGAACATTGATATTATGCTTTTTCATCAAATATAGGATAAGGTGTTTCCCATCATCTAATGAATCATTCTTCAGCAGCTTGTTTCTTCTGATGCAGTCCTCCGCTTCTAAAATCCTGGCATTAAATAATTTTTGCCTCTCATCTTCTGTTTTCTGTTGTTCAAGCTGCCGTTGTTTTTCCTGCTCGCGTTCTTCTCGCTCTTTTATGGTCAGATAATTCTCCCTATATTTGCTGTAATAGTCTACAAGCTCTGATTCGTTAAGCAGTTTTAAAGCATATATCTCTGTCAAATTGATATATTCACCAGCTGTTTCCATATGGGAAAGCCGCCTTTTATAGCCTTCCGTCCCCTTAAATTCCATATTTTGATGCATCACCTTTGTTACATCAGATATCTCCTGTTCCTCTCTAAATGAAAGATATTTAACGGCGATTACTCCTCCACAGTCATTCCATGCCACATAATCTGTGAAATAACTAAAATTGGCTATTTCTATATAAAAGCCTTTCAGCGTGTCATCGCCGGTTATGACTTCCATAGGATATAGATCACGCTTGCGCCTGACAGCGCTTTTCCCGTCCTTTGAAAATTCGCTGCAGAGGATTTCTACTGTGTTTAACTTATCGAATTTTACTTCGCTCAAAGTCATAGTAATATTACTCCATTTCTACAATTTAATAATTTCATCAATATTCCTGTCGTAATAATAGGCAGAATATGAAAGGATTTCCTCCTCGTCAACCTGCGTATCATTTACCTCCCTTATCATACACTTAATATATTCATATTCTGGTTCGTTCGCGTTTTCTGAAGGAAGAAGTATCACTTCATGGATTGATGATGGAAGAATATATATATTGCTATCTAACATATCAGAGATATGCTTGAGCACATTGGGGTAAATCATGCACGCTGCTCCATGAATACACGCCTGATTGCTTAGCATATACATTGACGCGGGTATCTGCTTTATTGCCTCCTGTGGTATAAACGGCCCTATTACATCTTTCAAATCGTGTATTTCATATCTGTTTATAATCGGAGTATTGTGGCAGGCATCCTTATAAATCTTGTCTAAAGATATATTCCATATTCCTAAATGCTCATTGCGAATAAGAATAGTTGCATTTCCTAAATCTAGTTTGTCTACCATAACTTGAAACACAATTGATAAATCGTGAAATGTAATATGTGGGATTTCCTGTAAAAGCTTCCTATTCTTTTCTGTATTGATAAGCTTATAAACTATTTTTTTTCTGATATTTTTGTAGTTTTGGAATTGACGCATATCTATTCTTTGATCAAACTTATTTTTCTCGTAAACCATAAGTATGTTATTGATAATCTCTTTGAATTCCGCACCTCCGCTTTCATACGCCTGATAATAGCCATTAAGGTATATTACTGGCGCTATATTACTGCTTTTGTTTTGTATAGTTAATCCGCTTATAATTACTCCATTATTTTTTGCAGCATCATTAAGGATGACGGTGCAGTCCTTTCCTACCCTGCTTTCTACTTCTCTTTTTACTGCATATTTAAAAGTTGTAAATTCCATTTGATTATTCCTCCTTTTTTTGAAATGCTCAAAAACGATAATATTCCTGAGCGTTTCTGCCTATGTTCATCTAATATTGTTGTTACTGTGCTCTATGAACCGAACCTGTCCGTAGCCTTGCTTTTTCATTGCGGCCAGCTCGGAGTCCAGCTCATCCACACCTACATTTCCTAGAAAATCTCCGCCAGATGTCTGCATCTGATAATATCCCGCATCCGGATATTGGGGATGTGGGTAAAATCGGCATACAATCTCTCGAATATCTACTTCATGTTCTGTAATAGCTGTAGACATATATATCCTCCTTTTATTCATACTGCAAACTATTGTCTAGTAGTTACTGCAGTTCCCAAGCTTGGATCATCCCGAGGTAATACATATCCTTTCTTCCGTTCCAGAAGTGTGCAGATAAGTCTTCCAGGCTCTTTTTTTCATTCTTTAATGCTTCATAATCCCTCTTTACATCAGCATTTGTGTAGCCTGAATAATTATTATGGGATATTGTGAGCCGAAACTTTTCGCCACCCTCTACCCATCTGCCTTTTCCAGTGATCTTTGCGATTGGATATGCACCGATAGTCAGTCCATATAAATCTGGATATTCAGGTGTATTGTGACTGCTCCAATCCTCTAGCTGGATTACTGTTCCGTTTGGCATGATTGCCGTCTCAATGATTTCCATAATTATCTCCATTCTTTTTTTATTCAGATTGTGCTTTTTTTCGAGGCAGTACCAGATGGCACATGATGCTGCATTCCGGGAATACCTCAGTATTCATATCTCCTCTGTCTGGTTCCAGTTCATCAAGATATACAGGGTTTCCCTTGTAATCCTTAAGCATCGAGTGGCCAATTTCCCTTTCCAGTGCCGCTCTTTGCTGAAAGGTTTTAGGGAAGTCTACCCTTATCCTGTTCCAGTAACCGAAGCCTCCTTTCACGCAGCCCACGCAGTTATTATTTGGATAGCCCATTTCGTACATCTGTGGACGTGGGAAAGAGAATATCCTTTTAAAAAGCCCGTGGACATCCTTTTTTGACAAATTTTTTTCAATCAAAGGAAATTCGTGCTCTGCTTGCGGATTTTCCGCTACAGTCCGGTCTGCCCTGTCTCGTTCTTTTAAATCAAAGCCCCATACATAAATAAGCTCATATCCATGATGTTCTGCTTCCCATTGTTTACGGATTCGTTTTTTTAGCCAGTTCGTACATGGTGCAAATCCGTTCCGGTAATTGCGGAAACCGCCAAATGTCCTGACACAATCCTCCACGCACGTATACTGGTTTGATCTTAATACCTGTATCTCCTTTCCAATGGCTTTTTCACAGTCGTGGATAAATCTCATACTGTCCTCGTGCTGATCGGCAATGTCTATGTAAATCCACTCGTCAACATCACCTGCAAGATAACCTCCCATGAATGAAGATATACCTGCTGAGATCCAACATACTTTTAATCTCTGTTTCATAACACCACGAACAAATCCATCCGTGGATAGGGCATCTGGCCTCCCATGCTACTTCAGTATGGTATTCACAGAGCAGCTCTCATTCATACCTTTTTCACGCTGTTGTTCTGCCCTTTTCTTCTCTGCGTTTAGCACCCTCGCAGGTCAACCCGGTCTACCGGGATTCGTTATTACTCCTTTCTTAATATGCTTTTAATGCGGAATCTATAATATTCTGTTTTCAATGCTTCACCCCATTCGCTTTTGCCCGTTCCTATGGACAGGCTGCGCAAAGTTCTTGCCAGTAGTTCTTTTACTGAAACAATTTCTTCCAATGGGAAACTAAGCCGTTTTATTATCCTGGTACCCCAGTAGCGTTTGATTTCTCTGTAGTCTTCCAGTTTGTCACCAGATAGCAACATATCAAACCACTTTTTCTTGATGGGTAGAATTAGCATTTATCCATACCTCCTAAAATGTATTAGATGGTTCTGCCGTTCATTCGACAAGTTCTTTCACGCATTTTCCTGCGCAATACAAGTCACGTTCTATGCCGATTAAAAACGGTCCTTTGTAAGATTCTAATTCGCTCAGCATAACGCTTCCCCACTCCCATCCATGTCCCAAGGTAGCGTACCCATACAGTTCCCAGTCGTCTTCGGTGCGCTCGCCACCTACCACAAGCCAGGTTGCGGCACCACAAGGATTAAAATATTTAACGATTACCTCCGCTTCAAGCATACTGTCCGTTTCAGGAAATAAACCTATCTGTTCCAGCTTACCTTCTATTTCTTTTGTCATAAGTTTCATATAAAGCCTCCTTTTTTCGTATCAATTTATATCCCTTCGGTATCTATCAGGCACAGACTGTATCATATAGATTGATACTTACATAATCTGGATCCAACTTATCCTCCAGTTCATCATAACTGCCTGCAGATATCCCGTACTTTGCAAACCATTCCAGCAAATCGGTTTCGTGAAAGAAATAAACCTCCGTATCCGTTTCCTCTTTCAGCATCTTTTCATAAGCCGTACCTTCTGCATCTGTATCCAGTTCCAGCAGCACACGATACCTAACATCCAGATATATTCCGTAAATATCGGTATTGATAAAGATGCGCTCTCCCGGTTCTTCCGCACGAAGGACAAAATCCAGCCCATAGTACGAGGCGATCTCACGGTAGGCATCATAAAGAGGGCTCCAAGCTGTCTCCAGATCCAGGCGGATACAGGTGTCTTTGATATCCATGTAAACGATATCACCTCGTAAGTAGATTCCATCCGTAGGGATATTCAGATGTTTAAACAGCAGAACAATCCTCGTGTCGGCGCTGTATCCCGTGTCAGGGTAGCAGCTTAACAAATTTTCTTTCAGTTTGAGTATGTTATCCCCTGTAGTATCGTCTTTCGGGAAAAAAAACACTGTGTCCGAGCATACATTCGCCATATTGCTCTACCTCCTTCCTGTAAATAGGGTATGTAATTTGCATTTCATCTTTCATAAAGGGTTCCTCCTTTTAAAAACAAAAGTACGGTATGGGTAAACCCACATCTCACTTTATATCAAACTTTTTATATAATATAGTATTGGGGAATGTTTTCCCTGCCTATGCTCAGTGCAAACATGATGATATCGGGAATGGCATCCAGAAGGTTTTTGTAATGTGTTTTTTTCGAGTTGTAATCCATCTGCCCGCCGTCCTTTTCCTCGTAGTTCCCGTCATATAAGGTATAGTCGATTGCACTGTCGCAGCCTTCCGTGTAAAAGTCACTTTCTGCAAAGCCGTATTCCAAAAATTCCCCCGTAGACAGAATAAGTCTCACCGTATTATTCCTCATTTCCTCACTCCTCTGTATCAGGCATATACCCGCCCTGTATTTTCAGGAAATATTCACGGTAAAGCGCCCTCCTGCTGTCCGGTATCAGTGACAGCAGCTCATCAAAGACCTCATTCAGAGCAAGATATTTGGGATTTAAAACTACCGCATTGTCGAGCAGCATCCTTACAATGGCCGCATACTCTAATGCGTACTGCTCCGTTTCCTGATCTGTGTTTCCGTACCATACGTCAAACTGACGCAGGAGCCGCATCCGTTCCTCCGTGTTAAGCCTTATTTTCATAAAATAAAGGGGATGCTGCTCGAATTCGTAAAAAGCATATGAAAGAATAGGCGAGTTTTCATCATCCCTCACGCAGCTTTCGCAGTGGCAGTCACTTTGGCTGCAGTAGCGGGAGCCTCCTTCATCGCTTTCAATATATGGATAGCATACCAGCTTCCCAAACTGAAGCAGAGCATCTATTATGCTTTCTCGGACTTCCGCCAAAATCTGCATGTTCCAGGGGAACAGTTTCTCCCTCTCCCCGTCCGGAATGCCCATATAACTGCAGCATACTTCATAAGTTGCGTTGTCGATAAGGTCCAGCTGACGAATCATAGCGTCTGTCATTTCTGGTTCTTTGTTGTTGTTTCTTGTTTTGTCCATGTTTACCTCCAAATAAAAAAGCTGCAATTGACTAAAACAGTCATAAGCAGCTTTTTTTCCTTATATTAATAATTATAATGTTATTCATTTCAACTTATCATCATGCGGATGTAGAAAATACTGCATTCCAACACGCGATCCTCTGTAGGACGCTGTACGGGTGGATTACTGCCATCTCGTAGATTTGCTTGGCTATGGTCTCAGGCCGCATGGCAAAATACACGCCGATACCCTTCCACGTCCCATTCCTCCCGTTTATCCCATTGTAAAGCTTAATAGGTATGCCTGACCAGCACCGCAGATTTGCTGTATAGTCATCTATCAGCACGTCAGACGGGCGTATTCCGCCAATCTTCTCCAACGCACTCGCTTTCCTACTTCCGCAGGGACAGTATAGCTGTCTCTCCTCCGGCAGATCAAGATGTCTTGCCACCCATGTTTTTTTATCTGATTCAGAATGGCTGTCCTGGAACACGCAGGATAGGGTATACAGCTCAATGTCGGGAAGGCGCTCCAATAACCTGAAGGCGGCCACAACGTTTTCCTGTACGGGGATGCTGGAAAAATATCCCTTCTGGGTCACACGTTCCTGTGGCAAATCCTGCCAAACCGCAAGCACACCGTCCAAATCGAAAAAAATCCTCTGTTTTTCCATACAAAAACAGGCAGCTTTACGCTGCCACCTCCTTTTTTTTATAAATCACCAAAATAATTTACGGCATAAGTTCTAGTTGAACGGAAGTTCTTCATCAATCCCATCTGGGATATTCATGAAACCATCACCTGCGGTTGCGGGCATTGGGCTGTTGTTGTCTGCCTGCTGGCTTCTTTCGCTCGTGGCCTTGCTTTCCGCAAATTCCTGTTCCTCTACTATTACTTCGGTTGTATATACAGTCTGTCCTTCCTTGTTGGTGTATTTCCCGGTGGCAATCCTGCCGCTGAGCGTAACTTTTGTTCCTTTCCGGAAATATTTTTCTGCAAATTCTGCGACCTTGCCAAACGTGACACAGGGAATGAAATCTGCGCTTGGTTCTCCCTCACGCTGATATCTCCGGTCTACCGCAAGCGTGTACCTGGCGATAGCAGTTGGGTTATCACCCGAAGAATATCGTACTTCAGGATCTCTTGTCAGCCTTCCCATTAATATTGTTTTATTCATAGTATTTTCCTCCATTTCTATTATTTGTTTTCATTGTCTAGCTGCGGATTTACATGCTGTAGACTTTCCGCCATTTCTTCATCGCACCAGTCCGCAGGGTAAATATTCACCACGGAACCGGTTTGGGGGTCGGTAATCAGGGCGCTGCAGTCCAGCACAATGACACCTTTTTCGTAACATTGCCCTGCCAAATATACGGCATCTTCCTCACTGTCGGCTTCCACTGTAACAACTTTGCGAAGAATTCCTTCCACTGCGATAGGATATATCATTTATTCCACCTTCCTTCCCATATTGATTCCTACACGTAGTCTACCCACACAAATCCGTCTTTTGCGGCAACGATTGTTCCATCTTCAAGCAGTTTACGGAACATATCGTCCGTTTCCTCTTGATGAATAGTGTTAAATTCCTCAGCATTGCAATTGAAGCTGTTTTGTCTCTTAAGTTGCCGAGTATAAGGCGTGCCAGAATTTCGTTGTCATTCATCCTGCCTTACCTCCCAGTGCGCGCCACGTAGATGCTGCTTTAGGAAAATCTACTGAAAATGCCTTGCTTGATACGTCGTATTCCTCATACTCTTCCACGTATCCATACTTCAGCAGGCTCAGGTTTACTCCCTTGTAATGGTAATCTTCTTGAAACTGCCGCCATGACTCTTTAGCATCATCATGTTTGTAGAGCATATCATCTGCCCTGATGCATGAACCTATCATCACGTAAAGGGTCTCTGGATCATCAGTTATCCCCAACAGCCTCATACTGTTGCACTCTTTCCACTCGTTGCAGGAAAACAGTGCATAATGGGTCTTTTTTTTGTTATTTCCCTTATTTTCTTCCCAGGGCTTCGATCTCATTGATAATCTCCTCCTTTGTCCCGAATAGTCGGCGTCCTTCCTGCTTGTGAAAGGAATGATAGTATTTTCCTGCATCATGGGTATATAGGCAATATTCACCCGATTCTTTTGCCTCCCGGATCAGGTACAGATGTTGCTTGTCATCGACAGGTATCAACCCTATCAGTTCATCTAGTTTTCCCTTTTGGACGGAGCTTTCAGCTAAGAGTGCCTCCAGCCGGACATCTGGCATATCATGAAGCCAAAGCGAAAACAGTTCTCCTTCCTGTCGGCATACCGCCAGGATAGACACATAGCAAACACAGACAAGCTGTTTCAGGATTCCCGTTAGCATATCCCTTTCATTTGTGTCCATGTTGTTGATGAAATTCCTCTCCAGCAGGTTCGTCAGATACAATGCCTGTTCCGGATTTAATGAAACGTCTACATCCGACTTTGTGTAATGTGAGCCGCGACCGTTCAGCATCAGAGAGCACTCTGCAGCAATCCTCGACATTTTCAGGAAAGCGTCTACACTCTCCTCAAGCGTCTTCCCTGTCGCAAAGTTCAGATACTGCTTCTGTTCCTGCTCATCACGATATATTAGCGAAATGTCAAGGTATATCCCTTCGCTTCCGCCGAAATTTGGGACGCATACCGCATAATCATAATCCGGAAGTTCCCAATCCTTGTTCCAGTCGTTCCGGTTCATCAGGAAATACTCATCTGGCAGCATGTCCTTGCTTATCAAGTGCTCTTTGAGCATTTCAAAGACCTCGCCCAGTTTAAGCATTCCAATGTGCTGTACCCTGCCTTTCTCGTCCCTTTCGCTCCAGCGATCCACTTCAAAACTCTTAATTGTTGCCATGTTTCTTCTTTCTCCTTTTTTAAATTGATGTTGTCATGCATTGCTCTGCAGGTTATCAATAATATGATCCTGCGCTTCATTGTTGCATAGAACATTCCCTCCTTTTTTAATATTTTGCATAAAAAAAGCACCTGAGCCTAAAACTCAGGTGCAAGTGCAATCCCATTATTTAGTTGTTGTACCTGTTTCCAGGAATTAAAAGAACTTGTACCGACTACGCCGGTAACGTTGAAAAATTGAATCAATATGAGGATATTATAATATATAACTCTTCCATTGTAAAGAATTTACTTTATGCTTGAGCTTGAGTCTTGAGTTTCCGTGGTTTTATCCACAATTTGACTGCATTAGAACTTATTTAAGCATGTTCAAAAGGTATGTGCAATCCTATCTATTCGGAAACAAGTTTCTGTGTAACATTATCTCTTTCCTTCTCGTGCAGCAAACCTAGCACATATTTCTTCATCGCTAAGAGGATCATGATCTCGATAACAGAAACTCACAGTGTCATCATGCCCGAGCAGGTTAAATAAATTGGGGCGAAGCAGCTTCGTTTTATCACTGTTAAATGGACTCCTATGACGTTGCTGATTGTCAATCCTGGAATGATGTATGACATCATAACAACATAAATTGTTAATACCATCACCATCATTTCTGCTCAGTCTGCCCACCATAGCTTGCGTTAGTTCATTGTCATATTCTTGCGCTATTTCTTGAGGAACAGCCCGGTTAAAGAAATCATAAAATTGCTGAAATATGTCTCCTAGATTGTTCGCATATTCAATGCCAAAGTATTCCCGAAAGCTTCTAGCATCTATCTCAAATCTATACGCATTAGCTCTTGTTGTAAGTATATGAGCTGCATTCGCTCTATCAATAAATGTCAAAAAAACCAAAAAACCATTAGGGACTATGCGTAAATTTTCAATATCTTCAAATAAAACGATATATTGTCTTTGATTATATGTAAATTGAAATGCAGTGATATGCCAATGATTATTTCTCAAATCTCTAAGCAGTATTGGAATGTTTTGCATAGGCATAGATATTTGTCTCCTTTTTTATTATTTTTTTATTTTATCACAACTAATCCCATTATATCAAGGAACAACATGCAATGCGGATTGTCTTATCAATACTGTATGTCCCACCCATCACAACCGCCTGCTTTACGTTCAGATCAAATATCCCTCTGTCCTTTGCAAACAGAATACGGGGATATTCTACTTCATAAAACACTGTTCCGCATGTCACAGCTTTTTATAGCTGTCTATTGTATAGTAGCGCTGTTCATGTCACCTCCGTTTTGCCTTTTGCTGCGATTTTCTCTGCCTTTTATCATACATATCGTGTATCCAGTCTTTCACCGGGGGCTTTCCGCATCTCACTCTTGTTTGGGATTTTTTTTACTTGCCATCTTCTTTTCCCTCCCATAATGCAAGGAAGTCCGTAACAGGGTTCTTTTCCCTTTTATCTGTGCATTTTTTCAAAAAAGCCTCGCTATCAATCAGCATATCCAGCGTGTGATATCTGCCGAATTTCTTATTCAGCCGTATGACAGACTTTATAAGTTTTTCATCTGCCTGTATGCCTGCGGCGGCAAGCATATTCTCTATGCCGGATTCCTCTTTGGTCCGCTTCCATGCTTTGGTAAATGACTTCTGCCCGCTTTGTGTCTTTCTCTTCACGGACAATCTTGCTGATTGTATAGCAGTGTGTAAGATTCCGGTAATGAGGACATCATATTTGGAGAGCATACTCTACGATAATATGTAACAATCTTTATCGTTGCTAGGTATAAATTTTATTTTTCCATGTTCACTTGATGGCCAAATCTTTTTTACCTGTTTTGATACTTTTACTTGGTTGTGCCCATTTGAATATTTTGAGGCTTTATTTACGCAATCCCCAAATGCTTTGACATCATAAAACTCCTGGATTCCTATCTTAGTAACTATGACATTCCCATAATCTACACCAACTCCTATATCTATATCCCACTGAATCTTTTCTTCCTGTAAAATTTTATTAACCACTTTATCAATAATACGCAACATATCTTTTCCACATAAACCAGCTTTTTTCACAGCTATTTCCTTAGTCATATTTGACTTTTTGCCACCAAAAAATACCATGATTCCATCACCCATGATATCAACGACTTTGCCATTATAAAATTTTATTACTTCAAGCAATGCAGGTATATATGCATGCATTGTCAAAAAAGTCTTTTCTGGTCCAATCGTCTGCGCTCTCTTAGTTGAATGACGCATATCAACAAATAATACTGCAAAATTATCTTTAGCATATGACCCAAACTCTAAATATTCTGCTTGATACCCTGGAATTGTATCTGATATGGCATCAGCATGTTCTAACAACAAAGAGTGTTTTATCTCTTGTAAAGTCTTTTTTGCTTTATTATAATGCTCTTTGGTCTTCAAATATATCTCATCAACATTTATTCTGCTCATTGCTCCAAACACCACCTTATTTTACATTAAGAAAAACACAAATACACACTATTATAAATAGTACAATAAGGGTTATCCCAAATGCACATATGGTTCTTTTCATCGTTGCAGCTTTTTGTCTATATATATCATTCACTTTATACAATTCTGCTGCTAATGTATCTATGACGTCTTTTTCTGTCATCTTTTTTATATCGTTTTTATATACTTCAAATGGATAATCATCTTTTTTTTCAATTATAAACCATAAGGATTTAAAATTTATATTACACCTATGTGATTTTATGGTTTGTAGTCCCCAAAAATAAACAAGAACCGTAGTTATGGCAAATATAAGTACTAATACGCAAAAGAAAATATGTAGCAAACCATATGCCTGCGACATCTGATAGGTAGCATATATTATTTCTCTGCAATTAATGGTTCCAGAAATTACAATCCCTAATGCTGCCATAATAATTGATACTTTTGTGTCTAAAAATTTAATCCAACCCGAAACATCATTTATAGCACTATTCAAAAAACTTTGTGTTTTCGTGAATTCCATTTCACAAAATTCTTCCTTTGTCTTAATCTTCCTCATGTTATTCTTCTTTCCCATTTCTCCACCTACTGCCGTAAATATAGTTTTATTATACCACTTCTGTTACCTCAAAAAATCCACCTGTGCGGTTGGAAAATTTTTATAAAGCAATTATAACTGTACAGATATACAGAGAGCTTTCATAGAATTTCTACTCCAGTTTCCCCCACACCTTCTCCTTCAGATAAATATTCCCTTCTTTGTAATCCGCCACCTTTATATGGTATAAATGGTTTATTGCATTTACAATATCCCCACGTTCCAGAGTCTTCCTTCCTTTCTCCTGATACCATTCCTGAAAGCTCAAAATAAACCGCTCATCTTCTACTCCGACCTCATAAGTTCCCCTTATGTGCAGCCAGTATACAATATAGGCTTCCACCTCGCTCAGCTCCTGCTTTGATACCTTTCCGATAAATAGTGCAGATACGATCAGCAGCTGTATATAATTAAAGATGCTCTCCGGCGCACTTATGGACGCTACAAACTCTATTCCGGCCAGTATTGCCTTTTTCAAATCTATCCTCACATTGCCGACTTTATAGGAAGCGGGGTCATTTCCCAAGAATATCATTCCTTTTACGTGGTCTTCCGGAATGAACTCTATGAAATTGTCTACTATGTATGCGCCTGCCTGCTGGTCCATAAGAATTTCCTTTGCGCAGTCCTGCAGTCGGATCTTTAATTCGGTATCATATTCATTCGCCTGTTTCCTCGTCATTTTTCCTTCTCCTCATTTCCTCTCGTTGCTCTGTCCTTAGAATTTTATTGAGCTTTCCGCGCTCCATCTTTAACAATACCTGATCCTTGAACTCGTCGTGGACATCGAGGAAACCGCTGTATAGATGGTTTCCGTCAACGGTGTCAAAATCATATTCCGGCCGATCGGCTATGCCGAACAGGTGATTCTTTCGTTTCTTTACGGCAGGATGTGATAAATCATAAATCTTAGTTTTATACAATATTCTGTCTGTATAAAACATCAGATCGAAAAAATCCATATACATCATCGGTGCCAGATAGGTGTATTCCTCTAGGATGCCGTTATTTTCTTCCTTATCCATAATGATTTTTAGTACAATGTGGTATGCGATGGCATCCGCATCATATTCTTCCTTTTCCGGATGCTGCTTTGTATATACCTTGCCAATACTGGGAAGATATGCGTGCGCAATCTCATGGGCCAGACTGAATGCCAGCACTGTCCAATAGCAGTCCTCTGCAAGCTGCAAAATCTGCAAATCGCCTGCCACCATCTCCAGCATTGCCCTGTTTGCGTCTTCCCCCTGCATTTCCCCGAGGATGCACACGTCGTTCATCAGATACAGCAGATACCGGAAACAGTTCCCATATATCTCTAGATCCTCAAAATCTTTTGACCATTTGAATACTGCCAGAAAAAAAGCCATCACGGTTGATTCAAATAGCTCGTCTATGTGTACGATTGCCGGATTTTCGGTATCGTCATAGATATAGCTGTTGACGGATCTCTGGTAACGGTTATTCAACTCGATACCGTTGCCGGTGTAATTGTATTCCTTTTGGAAATACTTTTTCACCAGGGTAAACATATTCTCCAGATTATAGTGTTGCATATTTTTCCGGAGCTGTTCTTCCGTGAAATACTCGGAAAAATACTGCAGCATCAGCTGCATTCCCCATTCCTCATTCTTCAAAGATTGGCCACCAAACTTGAAAATCTCATATTTTGACGGGGAGACCATGAATTTGTTTAATTTAGGGTGTTTTTCGTTTTCCTTATTCTTATCCATCTATCTACATCACCTTATCTTAAGTATAACACAATATTTAAAAAGGTGACAAAGCTAAACCTTTCCCACTTCTGCGTTACCAATGTATTAAAATGAAATATCCCTTGTCTACCTTTATATAGCAATCATATTTGTAACAAATAGGACAAAAGCATCTTCATTTCCTATTATGTCTTCACTCCCGAAACTACAGTGATTATATAGAATAACCTATTGGATTACTTCCCAACTATTTCCTATCTCTGTAAATGTCAGATGCTCCTTCAGACCGCTCTCTATTTCCATTCTGCCTTCATAGCTTATAAGCGTTGCCTTAACATCTCCTTTCCCTGCCGACCTTTTCCACTGTAAAAAAAGACAGATGAGACATCTCTTTCTGTCTTTGCGCTGCCAGTTTCACTAGCGACTTTTATTCTGTTTGCATACCACTTTCCTATCAAAACGGGAATCTCACTATTCAATTAAGGGGATTGCTTTAAGGACTCTAACTTCCCAAGAACAGTTAGTATGGTAACCATTGTAAACCCTATTGTATACAGCTTAACCAGATACCATCCTCCCAGCCCTGATGTAACTGCGTATATAATAATAAAGGCTAAGGAAATTATTTTAAGCCTGCGTCGAAAGTAAGTAATATCTTCTGCGTCTAATCTTCTGTTTATATGCTGGATAGGCGACAATATCAGTAACAAAATCAGATCAAGGACTGAAACTACCGTCATGCCCCACCAAGTAAAACTTAGCTTAGTTGCAAGAAGAGATAAAAAAATAACAGCGCATGAAAACAGGTAGCATCCAATTCTCGTTTTGGCGTGGAAACCACCTGTATTGCGCCGAAAAGCATAAAGAATTGAAAAAACAATCACGAATTCAAGAAATTTATTCATACATAGAGCTATTACGATATAAGAGACATAGTGAACTGCCTTTAATATGGTAACTTCCAGTCCAAACTTATAAGCTTCCACATCAACCATATCTATCGACTTGTCCTCAACTAACCCATATATAATTCTGTCAATTAAATTTCTATATTTCTCGCCCACTATTTTTTCTTTATGTCCTTAAACTTTTTTGCGGAATCAGGCACACGCGGCTGAAAGCCAAAAATTGCGCATGCGCTATCCATTTCCTTTTGAATATTTTTTTTAATGACAGCGGAAATAATTTTAGATGTTTTCTTCATTTTCTCATCTCCTTTTTTTTGATAAATTTTACCAAATTTATATAGTATTAATCAATAATTTTTCTAAAATGTACAACTTTTTGTCCTGATGTACAACCTGTTACTAAATATAATTAATGTCGTAAATATGAGCATATCAAATAATAGGATTGTTAATCTTTACAAATAGTCTATCAAACTGCCACATCATTTTCAATAAGATAGCAATTTTAGCATAAAAAGCTGATAATTTAGTTCCCAGCCGCCTATTTCCCGACATTACCTTTCATTTATTCATCAACCCTATTCAAAACAATATCGCATACAAGCAACTGATTAGTATATTTATATATGATGCTTCCTAAATAATCTTCTACACACTTCTGTATATTTAATAATCCGATGCCATTTCTTTTTTCGTTATTGCTATCAATTCTTCCGTTCTTTATAACTACGAATTTATCTACACTGTTTTCTATTCTAATAGAAAGCATTTCATTATATTCTTTAATATATAGGCCGATATATTTTTTTTCAGTGCATTTTTTATTTGCCTCTAATGCATTGTCAATCAGATTTCCAAATAAAGTTGTTATATCTATAGGCTTCATATAACTTATATCAACATCATCTATTTCTATTTTAAATGAAATTCCACTACTGTCTGCCACTCTTTTTTTGTCTGACAACAGACAATTTAATACCGGATTATCAGTATACCTAAAAGGTACAAGTGGCTGCAACATTTTTCGGATCTGTTCCGTATAATTGAGAGCTTCTCTTTTTAAATTCTCCTGATATAATCCCTCAATCATTTTCATATGCTTATCAACATCATGTAAAATAGCCATAGCTTCTTTATATTTCTCTCTTTGTATCTCATATTTGTCATATTGAAGCTTCTCCTGCTGTTCCATCATCTCTAATTGCATCCTATAATAATTTCGCTCATCTGAAAACTTTATAAAAGACAGCAAGTACATATTAGCGAAAATTGTACTTCCCACAATAACCATCAGAATCAATGGATTTTCTCTATCAGAGATAACCGCAATAATTAACACATTGACAACACTATATAAAAACATTATTAAATATAGAATATATTGTGTTTTTGTACGCAAGAAGCTTTTTTTCCATAACCGACTAAAAACCGCATAGTATAAAAATAGTAATACAATCTTTGAAAAAGCTGTTTCAATACTTTTTTGAATCTCTGTGCTCTGTGGAATTATTTGCATAATTTCCATGATTAAATCAATCAAAAAAACTCCTAATGCTTCTGCCACGCCTATAACCATAAATAATGCTTCCGATTCAAATATGCGCATGAATTTTCTGTCATTTTCCTCATAATAAAAGAAATAACTTACAAACCCAATCCAGGTTACATTTGCAAGCAAATTAAGTAAAGGGCTCATTATCATATTTATTGGTGTAACAATAGCTATACTTACTATTGGCAGTAATACATATAACAGTTTTCTGTTATAAGATTTTAAGTATCTATCATTAAAAAACTGAAACAATAAGCTTACTAGAATTACACAAGATATAAATGAACAGAACAATAAAATTAATGAATCCATATCCTAATGAAATGAATCATGCAGGTATTCATTTATCCTTTCTTTAAATTCTTTGACTCTCCTTTGTGACAACGGCACATTTCCGCCAGTATCCAGTAAAACGTTATACATCTTAATCCGAGTAACCCTCTCTAGGTTAACCAGTATCCCACGACAGCACATCTCAAAGCCTAAAGGCTGCATTTTTTCCTCCAGTCTGTTCATTGTCTCGGAATATATGTACTCTGTTGATTTTGTCACAATCTTAATTTCTTTCTGCATTTTTATATACTCGAAATATACAATCTCCTTCACGGGGATTGATACTATAGATTTTACCACGTCTGTACCATCATGGCTGTACCGAACATTATGGAAATCCATCATAAGATCCTGTGTCCCCTCGCTGTCCTCAAAGAATTCTTTGATTTGCGCCTCAACAGCTGGAGTTTTTAAGGGCTTTTCCAAAAATGCAAATGCGTGTGTCCGGTTTATCGCCTCCTGACAGTACTGTCCGAAGTTTGTCTGGAAGATAATCTTTGTAGCACGGTTCTTACGATGTATATGCTTGCCGATATCTATCCCATTTTCATCATTCATTACAATGTCCAGGAATATCAAATGAAAAAGCGATGCTGCCTGCATTAAGCTCTCGCCAGATTCGTATTCCTGTATATCGTAGCTCACAGAATATTTGCCCAACACTTCCTGGAGTATGGACTTCAATTGTATAATATCCTTTTTCTCGTCATCGCAAATTGCTATGTTTATCATGTTCATTCCCCTATTACAATGTAATGCTATTGTTTACTATTATACATTCATATATTACATAATTCTACATATATTTTAATTATACTAGCAATGTAATAGTAATGCAAATGGGGACATCACAACAAGACCCCGGTTCCTAAAAACCGGGGCCTTGTGACTTTATGCTCTTTTTCTTAAAACAGCGCAGGTAATGGCACCTATCACAGTTGTAACCAGTGCTGCTATTGCAAACTTTGTTCCTGTCTTCATTATTCTTCCTCTCCTTCCGTAATAATAGTAACATCTTTAGCTACCGTGCGTCCGTGCTCATCCTCGTCCTGGACGAAGGAAACAGTCTGCCCTGCCTTGAGCCTCTTGAAACCATCCATATTGACATTTGAGAAATGGACAAAGCAATCTACACCGTCTTCATCGGAAATAAACCCGTAGCCCTTTCTCACATCAAACCATTTAACGGTTCCTTTCATTAAATTACTCTTTGCCATAAACTTACTCACTCCTTTTCTTCCTTATTTAATCTATATCGTGTATGGCGACACGAAAAGGGCATGGCGGATTCGAACCGCCTGTACCATCCTGCCCTCCGCCGTTATTTTTTCGGCGCAATATGCCAGTCTGACCACAGATTTCCGCTGATCTGCACAGAGTCTGTCAGGTTTGCAGACAGCATTCCGTCTGGAGTCCAGCTATCCATGACATAGGTATACGCGGTATAGCTTCCGTCCGGCATCCAGATTGGGGAAAAATGCGTCCGTCTTCCATAGGTGGAATACTCATTGCTTTTGAACTGATACTCCGCCTCCATTCCGCTGCTCACCTGCTCAAGCAGCCTCCAATAAGTCCTGTAATAGAACTCAGGGAAATAGGAAACCGCTGTCTGCGAACCGGTGACTGCCGAAGACTGATTTGTTGTTGTCGTTGAATGGACCGTGACGTTGACACCGTATCCGCTCTTAATCGTAGAGCCGTCAACCGTAGGGTTTTTATCGTCCGGCGACAGGTCCATAGATGCGCTCATCGAAGCACTGTAATGCTCCAGATCAAACTCCCACCAGCCTTCATCTACCCACTCGCCGTCATCCACCCAGCTTCCATGATTTGTTGTACATCCTTCAAGGCAGGAATCGCTGTGTGGTTGAGAATGCCAGTTCCAGTCACTGTGCCATACCCAGTGTTCCTGCCACCAGGGAGCCCAGATGCTCCAATACGCACTGTCTTTCGCCGGATTTTCCGGGATTTCTGCGTTAGACCGGGAGTAGGAATTATTTCTGTCGTTGGCAGTGGGGTTGGGCGGATCGTTCCCATCAAGATCAACAATCCTTGCCGTAATACTGCCCTGTCCCGGCGAACCACTCCCGCTTGCGCTGACCGTGATGGTAATTATTTGCGGAGTAGACGGCGTCCTCCATCTCACCCATGCAAGCTGTGACGCGTCTTCCGGATAATAGACATTAGATACAGTATAGCTCCTTCCATCAATATGAAACGTCACATTAACCGGATGGTCGGGATCTGACTGTCCACCGGAAATGGTAACGGCAGTAATGACCTCCGTATCGACCCTGTACTCATAATCTACAGATTCCAGTTCCGGAGATGTGTCTATCTCATTAAAGCGCACGATACCTATTCCTAAGGAAGAGATAATGGTCTCGTTGGAAACGCGATCTGTCTTTGAGCCTGTCCAAGCTGGGAAGCCCAAATCTGATTTTTCAAGAAAAATCGCAAGGGGCAGATTTTTGTGTGAGAGCGATGGCATTTTACTCTGCATCAGACCGCTAAGCATACGATCATACATAGCTGCTTCTGTTGCGGTCATTGCTGTCCTTGCACCTTGGAATGTCACATATGCAAGTGGTTCCACCAGCAGCTTGTAATCCCCGCTTATTAACGTGTCAAAATCAAAGCCACAGTAACCAGCAATGCCGCGGATTATCTGCTCGTCCGTAAAATACCTTTTAATCTGAGCTATGTTGCTGCCTCCAGAAGATGTGCTGATGACACTAGGAAGCGGCTGACCCGGATTTATATATGTGTAAGTTCCTGTATTAGGTATCAAAGAAGCTCCTCCGCGGTATGCGACCTTGCTCCTTTTGGCAAAATGCAACACGATGTTTCCGGGATTGACATTGGTAAGATCCACAGATGCGGATACTGCAGTCCCATCAGATGCCCGGACAACTGTGACCCTCACACCCTCATCTCCATTGACCCACTTATTGGTGCTAGTACCTGTCCCAAAACCTCCACCGCCACCGTCCATGTTCCCTTCGCCCGCGGCAAGCACTGTTTCTGTTCCTGAAAAGGACAAAAATAAAAGCAACATGAGTAAACATGTTGCTTTCCTTCGGATTTTCATATAAAACCTCGCTTTCTACAAAAAGAGGACGCCCTACGGCGCCCTCCCTGTTTAGTCCATAATCCCTATTGTGTTTCCGTTCTCATAGATGTCGCCTGCCTGTGTGCCGGATGTACCGCCGCCTTCATAATCTAACCAGCCGAAGCCCTCTATGTAAATCTTACCATCCCGTACCTCTCCGTTTCGAGGGTTGCTTGATGTTCCTGTTCCACTTGACCCAGAGTTGCTGGATGTGTCCGACGAATTCGCAGGGATCTCCTTGTTTTCTGGCTTTTCACTGGAGCTGCTCTGTTCGGTTTCCGTAACCTCCGCCGGCGGCTCGCTGGGCTTGATTTCCTCAGTCTTTACCGGGTCGTTCTGGATGGACTGGGTAGTATCATCTGCTTCGGAAGTTTTCACTGAATCAATCGGCTTGGTGGAGATTGCAAGCTCCTCAGTATCCTGCTCTGTCAGTTTCTCAGACTCTGCATTGATAATCAAATCCTCATCATCCTCGGTTACCACCAGATTTTCGACTGCTACCTCAACTGGCGTGTCTGTTTTCAAGGTAAAGCGTATACCGCAGAAAGCACCTGCTCCTACTACGATCAATGCTACAACTAATGCAATCTTTTTTGTCTTATCATTCCACTTTTTCATAAAATCCCTCCTTGTTTCTTTTTCTGACTTTATTGTAATATACTCTCATCCATATGTCTAATTTTCAGCAAATTATTTTTAAAATTTAGGAGTATATGCGGCTTTACACCAGACGGTGATTTTCATGTCCGGTAACACTTTCTTCAGGAAGGATATCGGAACCTCAAGCCTTACTGAAGCCTCAGCTTCAAACGAGCTTGTATCGCCGGAAGCCAGTCCCGCATTGTGGATATATACCTTTAAGTCCGTAATACGGAACTCTGTCGCCCCATTTGAACCTACTTTACAGTGGTATCCGCTATCTTCCTCTAAGCCGAGCAGTCCGTCGAGCCTCCCATATATATCCCCATAGTCCAAACTCTCCTCAAAAGAACCATCCGTCGGCTGGTATCCGGCCGCATATCCCTCACGAACTGCATGGTATACGTCCGCATAGTTGTCGTTTATGGTGGATATTACTGCCTCCTGCATTGCGTCCTTCACGCCTGCACATACAATCATAAGCCTTGCAAACTGTATGATTACAAGGACAAGCATCAGCAACCCAAGCGTAACCGCGGCAGCAAGCGGCATCCCGTTTCCTTCTTTATTATAAAGGATTCCCTTGCATTTTCTTGTCATTTATGGTACACCTCGCTTTTTCCGCTTGCCCTCGCCTTAAGCTGAACTGGAAATGAATCGAAACCACCGAACAGTCCGATGTTCCTATCTAAAGTGAGAGTTACCGTTACCTCCTCGTTCAGCTGGATATTTCCCGTCTTTGACCAAGATACAGATGGGCGTAGTCCCGTTTTTTCGTTCAAAACATGCTCCCTGTTACTTGTTTCCGAGCCTACGCATCCTGCTATTTCCGCTTCCCTTATCAGTTCGTCCGCAAAATTATCAAGCTGCATCTTCACCACATATATCGGATAAACACGTACCGCAAGTGCAATCACCAGCATTGCACACATCACCAGCACGACGGTATCTATATAACCCTCGCCACTTTTGTTTAATATTTTTTTAAATTTTTCCTTCATAGGTGCCTCCTACATCATACTACTCATGGACTTTAAGATTTCATAACCTATAATGATAATATATGTAATCATAAAGCACATCAGCATTGCAAATGAGTATTTACGAATCTTAGGCGGAATTTTCTGAGCTTTTGCCTTAAGTCGCTGTATCTCAATCTGTTTAAAGTCATGTACGAGCATCTGAAAATATACGGCACTGTCATCGCCCCTTAATACGCCAATCAGACCACGTACAATGTCGGAAAGCTGCGGTGAATTCAACCTTGCCTCAAAACGTGTCAGCGCCGCCTCGTAGCTTGAAGATCTCATATCTGCGCATACGATATCCAGTTCTTGGGCAAACTCCGGTCCCGCATTTTTCTTGTAATTTTCCAGTATGGACAGTACATCCCTGCTGTTTCTGAGCTCCTGTTCGATGGTAGATGCAAAACGGGACAACTCATCTTCAATGGCTTCCCTTTTCTCACGGAGCTTCTCGTCTGCCTTTCCTATCTCATTGAAATACACCATGACAGCCGCCATTAGCACTACGATTGCTGCCAGCGGGAATATGTATAGGCAGGGAATGATTGCAAGCATGACTAACACCGTCTTTATGATTGCATAAGAAGTGTAAACCTCGGGCGACATATTCATTCCCGCCGCCTTTAGGGTAGCCAACATCCTCGCCTTTTTATGCGGGTTCATTGGCAGATGCCTGGATAATACTACGGCGCCATCCATAAGCCACATATCCAGCGTTTTTGCTGCCTTTTTTTCGGACCGTCCCGCAGCTGACATAACCTTTACCGTCTGCATGGTAGGTATCCGGAATATATCTGCAAGAATCAGGAACAGTCCGGCGGCGAAAAAAATGCCGAATAAAATCATTAAGATTACCATTGTTCCCTCCTATCTCCGATATTCAATCGGTTTTGTCAGCTTTACCACCTTTGCTGCTGAAAAGAAAATGACTGCGGTTGTAATGCTCAGCATGACCTGCCCAATAACGGTTGTCATCAATGCGTTATACCAATCCTGGTTCAGAAAATAAAGCAACGGGATATTCCCAACTACCAAAATTACCATTGTGATAAACTCCTTGCGCGGTTCATAAACCATATACTCCAGATCCGCATTTACCAAACGCATATCGGATAGCTTTGCCACAATCGGCGTCAAAATAGTCTTTAAGCTCCTGTCCGTCTGGCACTCCTGAAGCGCATCGCACCATTCCTCAAAGGTGTCATTGTGAATTTTTGTCTTCAGTTCCTTGAGTGCGCTCCCAATATCCGGATCCACAAGGCGGATGCGGGACGCAAATTCTTGAAAGACCGTCTGAACAGGCGGGTTTAAGTAAAATACACTCTCTTCCACCGCCGTCAGGATATCCTCGTTTCTTAGATAAGATGTGGTGATGATGGAAAGCGCCGTCTCCAACTCTGCAGCAACATCCTTTTTAAAGGAATGTGCTGTGAGCTTGATGTACCAGAACGGTAGGAATAAACACCCTATTGCCAGCACCGGGACAAGGAAGAAATTTCCCATCAGGATTGCCGCCGATGCGCCAAACGCGAAAAACATCAGAGCCGCCGTGCACAGCAGGGGAAACTGCTTCTCCCTCCCAGTTACGGTCAAAATCTCTTGCACTTCAAGGATCTCACGCTTTAACAAGGGCATCTTTTTTGAATTGGTTTCCTCTAGAATAGCATCCTGCATGTTTTTTGGCTTGCCGAGTATCCCACGAAACAGATCCTCTGTAAAATCTTCCAGCCGAATGCCCAATGCAAAGAAGCACCCGGCAATCATGCCTATGCAGGCGATCAACTGTAATGTCAGCATTTCTTCCCCTCCTCCCCGGTTATCTTCTTCAATGTTTCCTTTGGCATCCCGTTCTCCAGAAGCCTTCTTTTCAGTCCTTCGGAGATTCCGTTCACCTTTTCATGGTCACCCTTGATCACAAACTTCGTCCCCTCCATTCGGTTCTCCCGAATATGATAGTGGAACAGGGTGCGGAAGTTATAATTTCCATCGGGCAGGATCTCGCATTCCATAATCTCCATGACTTTACGCTTTTTATTCTCCAGCTGTTTTGTGAAAACGATAATAGGAAACGCTTCAGTCACCAGAGACATCAGCGTTTCGTCCTTAATGTCGTATTTTCTTTTACAAAGCGTACACATTCTGCGGTACGTGGACTCACAACTGTTGCTGTGGATCGTTGTAAGCACGGTATGCCCAGTACGGGCGGCTTCCTGCGCTGTATAAGCCTCATAGCTTCTCATCTCTCCTACGCATATGATCTCCGGATCAAATCGGAGCGCCATATCCAATAGCAGGTCTTGGTCGATGTTTTGTTTCTCATTTTCCGATGCCCTGGTGATTGTATGGATGACGCTGTTGCATACTGCGCCATCGCGCTCCCTAACAAGATCTAGCTCGCGGCTTCCGTTTTCTATAGTAAAGATACGCTTGCTGTCCGGTATCGTGCCAAGCAGCCAGCCGGTCACCGTTGTTTTTCCAGAACTTGTTGCCCCGGCCACGCATATGCTGATTCCGTACCGAAGGCATTCAGAGAGAAAATCCAGTTCTTCCTCTGTCGCGGTTCCGCCTTTTACAAAGTCCTCTTTTGTAAGCGACAATGGGTTTACGATACGGATGGAAACTGCCACGCCTACATCTTCGTCAACCAGCGGTGTTTTTAAGACCGCGATACGGATATTTTTGCTCAAATGCCCCAAAACGGCGGGACTTGCATTATCCAGCACCATCCCGGAAATATGCAGCATCCTCCTTATCACGTTGATGGCGTGTTCCGGTGACTCAAAATGCTCCTGTAGCTTCTCGCAGGTTCCGTTGGAATACTGCACCTCGATATCGCGCCACGAATTTACGTTGATCTCCTCTATTCCAGAGCCAAAGATGTACTTTGTGAGGAAGGAAAACTCTGCCATTTCCGTATATATGGCATCGATTAGCTCGTTCTCCGTCATGCCTTTTACCAGAATCCGGTAGTCCATGACATACTTGCTGATATATCGCTTAATCTGTTGCTTTACCTCCTCATCGCCCCCTTCCAATATCAGTGTGGAATATTTGCTTGATATGTATTCCTGTACATCCTTTAGCACGGATTGGAAATCCTTTGTGTCTTCTGGCGAAAAGAAAAGCTCGTGTGTTCCTGAAACACTCTGATTCATATGCCAAGTACCCCCTTTCCGATTGCGTCAATTCCCGCCTTGAATTCCTTACTTTCCTTTTGGGTAAGGTCGTGAAACAATCGTCCCTCCAGTGCCTGTGTTTCTACTTCTGCGCTATGCGGAATGGTATACGCCACCTGTCCGAAGACCTGTTCCATATAATTTGCTGCCTCATTCGGCTTGACGTCGGAAACGATCCTTATCTGCTTGTCCGCATCCCACTTCTTATCCTTTAACAGCGGGAGCTGTGATGACAGGTAACTGATAGACTTTAAGTTGCAGGTCACCAGGCGCAACACATAGTCTGCCTCAATCAGCGAAACAGCGGATAAAATATCATACGCAATGTAACTTCCGCAGTCAATAATAACGTAATCTGCCATCATCTTCAGGTTCCTTACCAGTTCCTCAGCCTGTACCTGCGTATAGGGTGCATACGTGAACACGTTTTCCCCTTTCTTCATTCCGATCATCGTCAGGTACTTATATTTTTTGTGGAAGATGCAGTTTTCCTTTATGATTGCCTGCGTCACATGCGTTGCTGCAAGGATATTTCCAAGAGAGTGTTCCTCTACCAGTTCAGACGGGTTGCAAAGACATGGCAGCGGTGGCGAGACCATATCACACAACAGCAGGACCACATTTTTCTTTCTGCTTGCAAGATAATGGGCGAGCTTTACGCTGACCGTTGTTTTGCCGGATGATGGACTTCCCCATACAGCCAGCACATTTCCGTCCGGCAGTGTTGCCTCCTCTTCCTGATGAAAGATGGAGGCCGGATTGATATTTAACATTTTATTCCTCCTTTTCTTCTTCGGGACTGCTGTTTTCCTGCTCTGTATCATTTCCATCTGCATTCTCTTCTTCATTTTCCGCTTCTTCCGCAGCCTTTATCTCGTCAAGAATGGTATCCTGTGCTGCGATAAATTTAGCGGCATTTTCTGCTATCCCTCTATATACAAGCGACAGATGGATATTTCCCTCTGCCTCCAGCTGTGCCAGGATCTTTGCCTGCTCCGGTCGTACCAGAAGTGTCACCGTGGAAGGAAGCTCCTTGTCTTCCGTGTCTTCCCCGTTCTCCAAATTTGCATCATATCCGGATTTTGCTGTCACCGCAATTACCTCTACATACTGCAGCTCCTGCGGAATGACCGTTTCGCGGCTCCCCATGTAGTCCGGTGCTACCACGGAAACTATATCACCGCTCTTAAGCTTTCCGGATAATCCCCTTGCAAATTTGTCAATCGTGATGGATATTGCCTGTTTCTCACCGTTGAGGTGATAAAGGTATGTATTTTCCTTACCAGCGTCTTCCGATAGCTTTGCTGGGAACAGATAGTCACCGACAACCAAGTCTGCTGTTGCATACATACCATTCACTTCATCAATGGAGTAGTACACATTCGCCGGCAAGTTATAATTCCCGACTTCTACCTCGGTCAGCATATTCCTTGTAAGCTGCTCACCAGCTTTTATCTCTCGGTTTACCCGGACTACGGTTGTTTTTCTGGACAAACCCACATTGATAAGCGGTGTAATCGCAAAGCAGATAATCAGCGATACCACAATGCAGGTAATGCCTAACACCATTCGGTTTTTAAATAGTTTCATTGTTTCCTCCAATCTGTTGTATAACTACACTTTTCTTTTTATTATTTCAGGGCATCTGAAGCAAATACATGCTGGTGATGCCTATAGTTAAAAACGGAATCAATGGATATGACTGCTTCTCCTGCATTTTCGCTATAAACAGGCTTCTTGCGAAGTGAAACAAAATCATACCCAAAAGCCCGATTATCATTGCGGAAATTCCTGGGACAAGACCAATCACCATACCTGCAGCGCCCATGATTTTAATGTCTGCGCCGCCAATTCCTCCCACGCTGAGCGCAGCGATAAGAAAAGGCAAGCAGCAAAAAACGCCCCGCAAGTTCTCGTATCGTGGGACGCACAGTGCAAGTAGAACTATCACTATACTGTACATATCCGGTATCTGCCGGGTTTTTATGTCGTGATAAGATGCCAGGATGAGCAGAACGAACAGGGCAGCGCCCTTTACCGCCCATATGATCATAGGTTGTATCATGTGCCAGAGTAATTGAACATCTCAGTGATGCGCTTCTCCAGCGTCGGCATAACAACATCTCCAAAAAGGGCATACAATCCGGCAAGCAAAAGGGCACCGATAACGACTGCGATCAGGATTTTAACACCTACGTCCACGTAGTTCTCTCCTGTCTTATCCTGCATCACGCTCTGAATTCTGTTCTTTACGTACATACCTACGTACATACCTTTGTTCTCAATTTTCTTTAAAAGTTGCTTCATATTTTTTAAACTCCTCCTTAAAATGAATATTTTTTGCATAGAAAAACCGGCAAGCTCATTTGCCTGCCGGATTTAATGGACTGCAGATATAGTGTTTTTTCAATATGCGGGTATAATACTCCCCGCAATCTACCTGTCTCCAGGAATTTTTTTCTTATTGACAGTTCGCACTGACTGTCCTATCGCAATAACAACAGTGGTAATTATACAAAATAATTTTAAGGTTTGCAACTGGGGATTTGGACGGTATGGTATCTTTTCGTCTACAAGTACTTTTGTTGATTTCATTTAGTATAACTTTTTCTTTTTCGGTATAACATATCGAATAACGCATAGTCTAAACATTATGACTTTGTGCAGATTCAAATGATATACTTCTTTTGGGAAGTTTAAAGTCCATTATAATGTCTAAATAGTATGAATAAAAAATGCATCATGTCCATACTGTGTAACATGATGCATTCTTTATCTCATTTTGATGAAAGCTAAGAAAATAGTTTTTGGGTTTTTGTTACAAAATCCGTATTTCCATTTATCATATTAGAAACAATCCCCTTCATCATCCCTTTTTTATAGTCTGCATTGTTAAACAAGGTCAAGAAATTTTCGCGCGACTGTTTCATAATTGATATAACGGTATTAATGTATTTTTGATCTAAATAATTATAATCCTCATACATTTTCTTTACTTGTGGGCTGTTTTCTTTTGGAAACTGCAAACCAAGTCTATTAAAGTACCATGCGCTGTTCGGATTTGCAAATGCCTTGTTCGTCTGCTGGCAGGTTATATATCCTGCTAAATTTGACATACTCCATTTATAAGCATCATCCAAGCCTTCCAAATCATCTTCTAATGTCACAGAACATTCTCCCGCAATTTGGTAGTTAACCTGACGGTCTCCGTTTGTATGCTCTTCTATAATTTTATTATAAAGAGTTTCATATGCTTCTGCCAGAGATTCCATCAGATCATTCACATCATAATCTCCGTTTTGAAACAGAGGCTCTTGGAATTCTCTTATCGCTGCGTAGTGCTCCCATGTAACCTCATTTGTATTATGTATGGTCATTTTATGAACATCTATATCTGCAGAAACAGAAGCGCATTCACCCACTTTCTCTCGTAAGGCATTCATACCTTCCTTAGATATTGACACATTATCTACAGTGTTATTAACAGGATGCTGTTGTACATCTGCCATACTGTTGTGCTTTACATGTTTCTTAGTATTCCACAAGTCTACACCGCTTTGATAATATGTTTGCTGTACTCTCATACCTAATACCTCCTACCATGTTTTCGGTTCTTCACCATTATAATAGGGATAATAATATTTTGTATAGCTACCATATGGACGTGTAAATGACATACTATTAGATCCGGTTGCATATTCATAAAAATAATTGATATGTTGAATGTCAACTAATTTACCTGTGTTTGGATTTATAAAAACGGTTACAAAATTTAAATCCGTATACAGGTTGTTTGCCGCATATGCTCCTGTACATCTACAATGTATATTATAAAAATTCCCAGGAGCATATAAAGACAATTCCAATACTGTTCCTGTAGGTCCCACCTTCTTTGAGCCACTAAGGAAATTAACTGCGTCCGGCATTGTCATTCCATAAAATATTGTAGTCTCGGCATCATCAAACATAAACTGATTCTGATAAATTTTAGCACGCAATTCAGAAGTGTTATTCATCGAAATATCATATACTTGCGTACCCGCAGAATTAGAACCGTTGGAATAATAACTATAGCTTATATCTATTGGATTTCCATTTACATACATATTGCCGCCATATCCATCAGTCTGAAATACAATTTTTGCCTTCTCATTAACCATATAATAAAAAGAATTGTCATCAGCCGCTATATTAGCAATTTTGTTGAAAACAATTTTATATTTTTTATTAGCATTATAAGCTCCATCCTCACTATAAACTGCAAGGTAGTACGTTCCTGCATCAAACTGATATAAATCTTCATTTTGAGAAATTTTATAAATCTTTGAAGAACTATCCGCACTCATGTATCCATAATTATAGTCCGATACACTTATTGTCATATTCATTATTATAGGAGACGGCAATGTAAAAGTATAATAATCAATATCGTATGGTGTATCAATAACTCCTGTAATTGTGCTATTTACACTTACTTCCGCTGCAGTACTTATTGTATCATTGACTTCATAACTTGTATCTTGTGTTGCGTAAAACGCAAATGCATATTGACCGTTTCCCTCGTATGCATTAATAGCAATATAGTAAATACCAGCATCAAGTACATCACAGTAATATTCATACACACCAAGCCCGCTTGCAGCACTTCCTCCTATTAAACTAAGCTCATAAGTTTCTTGGTTTAATTGGAAAAAATAGAGATCTGCATCTACTTCTGAAACCGTTTGTAACAGAAGAGAAACTTTACTACTTTGATCAAGTATGAAACCATACCATCTCATTTCTCCTTCTTGGGTTAAAGTTCCTTGTACGATATCCTCGTTTTTTACAAGATATGCATAATTCGGATCTGTATTGTCCTCGTCTGAAAGCGTTGCATAAACAGATACATCACTTGGCAACTGTGTTACATTCATATCCTCTCCGCTATAAACCCTGTCCATGATATTGCGGGTATAATTCTCATCCAACTCCTCAATTTGCTCAACTTCCGCATAGGCATCGATTATATCAAGGATTGGTGTACTCATGTCAGGATTTTCTATAGTATATCCTCCCTGATTCAAATCTTGAGCATTTGCGGATATTGGCAAACAAGCCACACATATACCCAAACAAAGCGACGTTAACCTTTTCCATTTTTTCATCATAACAAATCATCCTTTCTTGTATTTAATTTTGATAGCATTGTATTACACAGAAACTGTATTGTCTATAAAATTGAACTAATGTACAATTTTATGTTCTGACGTACAAGTAACTTATCATTCAGTAACATTCAAAAAGACGTTTATTTGATTGTCGCTTTTATCAAATAAACATCTTTTCCATAAAATCATATGTCAATTTCCTTTAAATATGTCCCCATAGCCATCATTAGATCAGTTGCATTTACATCATCTTTATATGGTAAATCCGGAGTTTCTTCTATATAATAGGTGCGATATCTGTCCATAACCTGTAACATATCTTCTTCCTGATTATCAAAATCGGCTTTCGTTAGCTGCGCTCCCCTTTCATTTTGAATGGATACGGCAAGTTCCCTCTCTTCCGCGATTGCCGGGGGCGTGTTCCTTACCTCTTCGGACAAAGCATGTGATACACTTTTCGTATCCTGCTTCTCCTTTCTTCCAAGCCCAAGTAAACCCCTCTTCTTTTTCCCATCCCCGATATAATGCTGATACAGTTCATTCCCCTGCAGCATACGGGTAATGGCACCGGGCAGGCTTGCCGCCAATACCCAGTTTTCTTTTGTGTTTAACCGTGAGGCTGCAAACCGGTACTTCTGATCCACATCCTCTGCAAGCATTCCGGTTTCCACAAACTCCAAATATGAGTTCAGGTATTCCGTGTTTGCTATATTATCCGCTTTCTCCCGGTCGCGGGCTGTTTCTATTCCATAATACTTTCTGGCTTCCGCATTTGTCCTCTTTTTCTTCAGCAGTATCAAAAATCTTCTCGGATCTGCCTCATCCAGAAACAGTGCATCATATATTCCGCAGGCATACAGCAACTTGATGTAGTCATCTCCATAGTGGGTTTTATCCAAAAGGAAGATGATCCTGTTCTCCCCTATGTCTGTTAGCTGCATCAGCTCCTCTTTTTCATATGGGTTGCCGCTCTGGAGGTTTTCCTCCAAAATCATCAATAAGCCTTCCTCTTGATCCTTTGCATACTGATATACTCCTTCCTTGCGGTACCGGCATACGGTCTGCAGGCTTTTCCCTTTTCGCCCCAGCTCCTGTTCCAAAGGCTCCCGTAGCTTCCCGCTGGTTTCCAGGGAGAGTCCATATAAGATTTTAATTTCTGAGTCCATTCCCATAATACATTCCTTCCTTAATCAATGTGCTCATCGGGATATGCACTGTCGGACGGGGTATGGATGTTGACCGGAAGAATTAGTTTACGGTTTTCTGTAATATAGGGCTGCATAATATCAATTCCCTTCCCCTTAATTACGAGGGACTCGGTATATTCCACAACTGCCCTGACATCCTCCTCGTCCATACCGGACAGCATCTGCACTAATACTGTTGCACTTTTCCTTTTCAGCTTCATGCGCTTAGCTGTGTCCGCTATGCTCTTTAGCCAGCTTTCCTTTTGGGAAAACAGCTCTCCCCTGCCGGCACCCTCATCAAGTACCGCCTTGGCAGCGTCCCTTAAGATCTGACACTCCCGATACTGGATTTCAATCCTGTTATCAATGTATCTCATGGTCTTTCTCCTTTCCCTTTTTTTTCTATTCTAGCGTGAATATAAGGGAAGTGTCAAAATTCCACGCGATTTTTTTATTTTACCCTTCTTTCTCATTCTATGCAATCTGCGGTACGGGAAGTGTTTGTACAAAAGAGCCTGCTTATGAATATACTTTCCCTCAAAATACAGATTTGTAAATACTCATCCAAAAAGGTACAATTCAGATTTATCGCGACTTTCCCGGCATTTGTGGTTATTGCGGCGGTTCGGCGTTTCCATTACGCTAGACCTATACGCTGATTATAAAGGAGATTTCATATGCATAACAAAGAATGCCTTCCTGCCTGTTACCGGTATATAAAGGAAGATAACCGAAGCCATATACTGTATACGCTAGCCACAAAAAACACAAAAAACGGCGCTGCATCTGCCGCTGAGTTTCACTCCCTTTTATGTGCTGCGGACTTATCCTCTACGGATGAACCGCTTCCGGCGCTGATGGAAGAGATATCCTGTTTTACAATTGTATCTAATTACAAGTGCGGCTTCATCTGCGCCTTATGTCCCTATTCTGCCCGGTATAAGAACAGGTTTGCTGCTGAGGAAGAGATACTTTTGGCTTACAGCCTGAAAAATTATCACTGCTTTCAAAGCTTAAAGAAACTGGGCTTAAACCCTAATGTCTTTCAGTCACTGTTTCTTTTAAACAAGTTTCCCTCCGGAAAAATTGTCGCAACACTGCCGTTATTAAAGCTTGCGTACAATTATCTGGAGCATACCGCAAAACCGAATACGGACTTCAGGGAATACCCAACTGCCATTGCTGAGGCGCTGGATCAGAACAACCACGAAAAGCTTTTGCCGCAGAATATACAGACTATCCGTGAAGTCCTTTCCAGACTGCAGCGCGAATACAGGAATGCCAAAGAAAACGATGTGCAGGGAGTTCTGGAAATGTGTCTTAACCCCTCTACCACAGCAAAGGCGTCTCCTCTTCCACCGTCTGCAACGAAGGAAAATGCTACGCCCAAGAAACCGCCCGCACCTGATAAGGAACCGCCTGCAGAATGCATGACAGGACTGCTTCAAAAGCCGGAGCAGAAAAAAGCCTCGGAAAAAGCATCCAATGACAAGCCGGTGATATCGGAAGCCAGCATATTACAGCTTCATACTTCCAAGGCTACAAAGCCACCAAAAAACAATGGGGAAGAAGCTACAAAAAATGTTGAGAGTGACTCTGATCTGTATCTTCCCCTCTCCTTTTCTGCAAAAGATGCGGAGAATACGGGTTATCCATTCTTTGTTATGAATGGATGCCCGGGGGAGCTTCATCAGTTTGAGGCTTTTCTGCTGTACAATCCCATTATGGGGGTAGAATTGGTTACGGATAATGAAACTGAGAAAGATATGCTGCTGTTCTGTGCATCAAATTCGTTTTACTATATTCCTGCAGAAAATATCCCTGTTCTAGCGTTGCTCCGCACGTATTTTTCCAAAAGCAGTGTCAGACGGCAAGTCTGCCTAGAGCCATACCGACTGTTCTATTGCTTCAGACAGCAGGATATTCCTTATGAAAATATCTATTCCTTGAGGACTTCCTATAAGGTATTGGCTGATGCTCAGGGGAAATGTGGAATGAAACCGCTCGCTGGCATGATAAAAGAGCTTACATCTAGGGAAAATCTGTACAGTCTACCCCCACATATCTTTTCTATGCTTCATTATGTAAAAATGCATGAAGTGTTGGAGAACAATCCTTTGATGCAAGATGAACAAGTGAGAAGTAAATTTAAGATGCTCTCAGGGATTGATACCCTGATGGGTATTTCATATGAATTGAAAGACGTCGCAGATTCCTCCGCCTCTTTATTTACCAGGAACCAGAAAGGGGAAGTCTCCTTTTCCTACCATCCAGATATGGTGATGAAAAACGGAATCTGCTCTGTTACTTTCACTCTATCCGCATCCGGATCTTTGAACAGCCTTGTTTCCAACCTGCTTTACCGCTTTGCAAAGCAGCACCTGCCGGAAAAGTTCGGGTATCGGATGCTGCGATTTACATCAGACTCATTTACGATTGCCACTACGGAGGATAATTATGCCCAACTATGTGAGATTGTGGCGAATCTATCTACGTTTCTGGCAGAAAAGCAGGGGCTTATGCCTTTGACAGTAAAAGAGGAGCGGCATTCGTAACTGCCAAAAAACAGAATAACCCTCCTATTGTACTCAAAATATAAACTATAGAGGATATATCTTACAATATTTTCATTCAGTAATTGGTTCTCCAATTTCATCACCATCATAATTGTACACACTTTCATAATTATAATCTGTCATCCTAATTTCCTGAATTGACTTAGGCACCGCAAGCTCTACTAAACAATTTGCAATAACATTGGTGTCTTCACTCAATGTAGATTCATGTGATAATAAAAGAATTTTCTTTTTCTGTGAATGCTTCCTCTATTCAGCGCATTAAATTTGTTATCACAACTGTATATATTTTTTCAATAAGTCTGATACTACTTATTCATTTATTTTTGTAAAATCATGCAAAGAAAAAGGTGTAGTATCAAGATTTTGTCTAGATTGCAAACTATATATATAGTACAATATATAAAAGTAGACATATCGTTGTATTTTGGGGATATGTCTTGCGGAACTGTAAAAAAGGCGATGTGTGAAAGGGGAAAAACAATGAAAATGCAGAAAGGGAAAGTAATGCTTGGAACGAGTGCCAATCTGATTTTGGGATTTGATCCGGCATGGCAGCTAGGTGAAACAGGAAATAATGGTTTATTTTTAGGCGCAGATAAACCGTTGGAGGAGATACAGATTGATGTTCCGGTGCCCGGGGAAACGGACTATGAATGGAGTTGTCCGAAGATAACCGTTCATGATGATGCAGAATCGTTATTGCAAGAAATATTTCCATACAAAATTAGCTCACCAAGTGATGGAACAGAAATGCTGGATGTAAATCTAGGAGTAATGCTGATTGGGGATCAGGATCGGGAAATGGCTGTTAAAAAACTGTCCGGAACTCTCGGAGTGGATTTGTCCAAACCATATGGTTATGTACTTGTCCGGATCGAACGCATATCCGGAGAAGTGAAGCACCCTGTATATGGCGGTGATATCATCCTACATCCGAACCCAAAACACAAAAATGAAGAAATGGGCATTTGTGAGAATTTTCGTTCGGATTTGATAAAAATACGAAAGGCAACGGATAAAGAAAATGACTTTAATCCAGCTCTATTTACGGTGGAAAAGGCGCGAAAGTGCTTGGAATTTTATGATACATATGGAACGCATTTTGTATCACAGGCGGTTTGTGGGGATGCTATTTTTCAGGTTTTTGCATATGAGAAAATGAACTATGAAAGAGTAAAAAATATTTATGAGAAAAATGATTTTACAGAAGAAAAGGCGCTTAATTTCCTGCCATACATAACAGATGCAAATACAGGTGCATTTGGGTATGTAAAAGAATATGGAAAGATATTGTGCTACAGCGGTGATCCGCAACTGGTACAAGACCAGAAAAACGGAAAGTGGTGGGATGAAAAATGGAGCGAGAGGGATTGCATTTTCACGCCGTTTTTTTGGAATGGTCCGATGAAAATATCAGAATTAAATCGTAACTATTCAAAAAATCTTCCTTTATACTATACATTGACTTCCCTTTTCATCTTTGCGGAATATGGCCGCAGACTGGCACTCAAACGGGTGTTTAAGGGCGCAATGGTTCAAAAATTTGGTACGGCGGTTAAACCTTATTTTTCAAAATATTTTCCTTATAATAAGTCAGATCTTCCTGCCTATCATGACATTATGGGTTTTGTTTCAACGATTGCAACGCGGACCATCAATACATATAAGCCTAATCTGAATATTGACGAGCTACAGTTTGTGGCTTCTTCGGATAGTAATTCTTTTACACTTGTTTCAAATCTGGTTTCGGCTTCATCATCAAGGCATAGTTTCCCGGGAAAGGATGCGGTATTTGTATTCCAAAATGCGGATTTTGAGAGTGATGATTTTGTTACAGTCATTGAACTGGGTGAAGAGGCGTATAAAAATTGTGTAATCTCCTGTAAAGAGTTTTATGGGTGTCTGCAAATTTTATCGGGAAACAGTGGGAAACATATAACGATTGTTGATGGGATCTGTTACACGACAGATTCCAAAAAGAATGTAGTCAGGCAGATGGTTACGGCCGTCAGGGATATAAGGCATAAATATGATACGTTCGATCTGTTACGGGTGAAAAATTCCATCATTTATTCCTATACATTTGCAAACTCTGTCATGAGCAGCATTTCTCTTGGGAACTGTATAAGTTCATCCTGCAGATTTGCACAGGAAACAATGGCCTGGCTTGGTGAGATGATACCGGAAGGCTGCATGGATCCGGAGCTTTTGGATATCCGGGTTTTGGCACTAGATAATATAAGAATGTATCAAAGTTCAAATCATATATCATATGTGCCAATTTTGCCCCCTGAGAAATATAGTAAGCAATGCAAAAATATTCTTAACTATATTGATGAGATACAACGTCAGATAGATTATTATCAACAGAAAATCGAGCAACGTAAAACGCAGGAGTTAATCATAGATGTTGGTAAGGCATTGGATAAAAATATCATTGAGTCAGGGAAATTACTTTCTAGATTAATTCAGGCAAACGCCCGTCAACAGCAGGAATTGACCCAATACTATGATTCGATCATTTCAGTTAAAAAATCTGAATTGGTCCAATTGAACCAAAAGACAGATTCCCTTGAAATTGAATTGAGCGGCCAGAAGGCACAGGTGGAAAATGCAGTTATTGCATATAAAGAAGCGGTTGAAATCTGGAAAACAAATGCTGAGATAAAATTTGGACTTGATATGGCGACCACATTATTTACTGCTGTGACTTCAATTGCGATTCCGGCAAGTTCTGTCGAGGCGGTGAAAGATCTTGGTCTGCTGGTTCAGAGGATTCAGAAACTGTTAAATATTACAAATAATGTTTATGAGGTATATACGCTTACAGAGCAGTCGGTTCCGGCATTGAAAAATGCGGAAGAAGCATTGTGTGATCTAGACGACTGTGATTTTGATGTTACAAACTCATCGGCATGGAATGAATGCAGTATTCAACTGAATTACCTTTTGAATATGGGGCCGGACATAGAAGAAAAGAGGACCTTATTAAAAGAATTTTCGCTTCTTATGCTAAAGGGTAAAAATTATATGTCTGCTAAAAGTTCAGCTGTCCAGTTGTCAAGAGACATATACAACCAGCAGAGAATGAAGGTTCACAGTAAGAATCAACAGGAACGTCTGGATGCACTTTCTTATGATTTGGAGCCAGCAAATCTGCCATCACTGGATCCGCTTTCCGTGGATCTGGTCGGACTGACCGGAGATCTTATGTTCATTCAGTCCCAGATGTTTGCCATGCTTGCCAAGACATTTTTAGTTTATGATCAGTCACTGCAGTATCGCAATCTTCAGCCTGCTACTGAGATTACATCTTTCGACCTGATGTCTTTTAAGGGGGCGATTGTCAGACAGAATTCAAATACAATAGAAGCGGAGACCAAACTCGCCGCTGTGCAGGTTTCTACGACAAAAGGTATTGATCTGAAAGTTAGTGTGCCGGTTTCCCAACTGACAAATGGAAACACCTATGTTCTTACTGTTATGCTGGATAATCTGAACTTCTCGAAATATGTTGATGTCAGGATAAAGTCGGTTGTTGCCCGGATTGACGGTATTTCCGGTACCGACGATCACAAATATTTTGTCCGGCTAAATTATCCTGGAAACACTTTTTGTAACAAGGATTTGAACAATAATGTTCGTATGTTCTGCACAAATGCCAGGGAGCGTATTTATGAATACAATGCTGACACAGGACAGCCAAACTTTACGGACGGTGGAGAAAGCTGGTCTGAAAATGTCAGTGCAGTTACCCCTTTTTCCGAGTGGGAAATCAGTTTACCGAAAAAACTAAATCAAGGGTTAAAGTTTTCTGGTGTAATGGCCGAAGTCACACTGACATTTGTTCTTGATACAAGAATTGTAAACGAGGCAAATCTGAGACAGCGGTGTAATTCTGGTAAATTATCAACAATTGATGAATTGGTCAAAGAGATGAAAGAGGGAAACGCACTGAATGACTGGGATGTCGTCTTCAATTTGTCATTAGAAAAAATTAATGAAGTTTTGGAAAAGCAGCATAAAGCACTAACAAAGGACACTTTATATTGTGCACACATTAAATTTAATACTGATTATGTGGTATCATCCAGAACAATCGGAATGAAAAAAATTGAATTTGACTACACATATCCCAAAATATCTTTCCTGGCAAATGATCCAACCAGAGTACAGATGGTGATACCAATCTCGAGCGGAACGGTACAGACGGGTGAGAAAAATAGTATAACAAATGAGGAATTTTGGGATGATCCAGAACCAGTGGGTGATGACGCGTATATATTGGCCGATTTACCGATAAGCAGGGTAGAAGGAGCGGTCAAGGCCTCTAATCCTGAGCATAAGAATATATTAAGTATTGTTCTCAATCTTGCAGAGGGAACATTTGATCCAAAAAATATGAGAGTTGAAGGTGGCGCAGACAAGGCAGCATTTAATAGGGGGCTTGAGGAATACTTTACAACTAAACCCGTCATATTTGTAATCAACTCACTGAATATGGAAAATATGTCAGTGTTAGATGATCTAAAGCCGAATGAATTTGTATTTAAAACATTAATAACGAAAAATGATACGGAGATTCTTCAGATTTTTATCATGACAAAAAACCGGAAGAAATTGAATTACAGTCTTGCTCATCTCAATTCCGTCAGTGAGCCGATTCCAGATGGGAGCAAATGTAGCCTTTTTATTAGCAGTAAGCTTTTTTTCAAAGATATTATGCCTCAAAGCATTAAGAAAAATGGCTGGAAATTAGAGGGCATACAGCCGAAAGATAATACTTCTTTGGTGAACTGGATTGGAAAAGTAAGCCAAGGCTCCTTTATAGCAACCGTTGATTTGAGCAAAATGAATAGAATCGACAACCGTACCCCCAGTGTGACATATGATTATAAGTATTATATTAGAGGAGGTTCTGTAATTCTGCCTGTAACCGATATGAAACTAGAACCAAATGGAAATGCGATTAAAGCCAGTTTTTCAGCATTACAGAATCAGGAATATATCGAAAATTGTATAACGACGTCTTACGGGTACTTTATAGGCGAATCGGAATCTACATTGAGATCGGAATACAATTTGACCATCAATGCCAATATTCCGCTTAAAATCAGTGGAAAAGGAAGGAATCAAAAGATTTCAATGTCTATGACAGATAGGGATTGTCAAATTACCGGGCATATGTCAGGTGGAGGTCCATGCGGCTGTGGTGTTGACATTCAAGCTGAGTTTAATAAGCGGCTTAAAGAACAGGTTCCAGAACAAATAAAAGCCAATATGAATATGGATTTTGATGCGATTTCCTTATTTGCTATTAAAAACCTTCTTTTTGTAGATGACGACTATATAACCTTCAGCAATGTTGCAATTCCGGGAGATGTCATTATTACAGGAACTTTTAATAATGAATAAATAAATAATCAGTTCTGTCAGTAATTCTTACATCATTATATCAGTACAATTTAACAGATTAGGTTTATAGTGTCATTTGCATGAAATTTTATGCAGATGGCACTTTTTCTTCAATCAGTTTTTAACGTATCAGAAATAAAAATTGAAAAGACTCGCAAAACAAGTAGCCTTTATGTCTAATTTTGCTTAGAGATCAAATCGGAAGTGATTTTCCGATTTATCCTATTATCCTCAGTAAGTTTTTATTCAAAGAATAGTATCCAGACTTGAAGAGTATTAAGATGCTTAGCCATTATAATGTCTCGCTGCGAAATTTCTCATTATCTCTTCTTTTGTCTTTTCATCCTCCGCGTTTTCGGAGTAACAAAAACTTATAATATATTCATCGGCGTATTCTTGATACACATCAGGTCGTAACAGCCTTGTCTTATTATCATTAAAGATACTTCGATGCCGCTGTACACCATCTACAAAGGGATTTCTTTTAATACCGATACAATATATTTTATTAGGGTTTTCGTTATCATATCTACTTAGGTTTGCTGCCATAACCCGCCGTTGTACATCACTTTTATTTTCTGTTACCTCGATAGGAATAAAACCCGCTAAACGTTCATAGAACTGCTCGATAAACACTCCTAAATTTTCCTGATATTCTACACCAAAAAAAGTTCTAATATTACCTATCGGTACAATGTCTGTCATAAATCCATTGGCGTTAACGGGAATCAGCAATCTACTGTCCAAATTGTCCTGTCGTATAAATTCAAGTTTCAACAGCGCATACTGCGGTTTCCTTTCATTTTCTGTATATAATTTTACCAGTACAATGTATTGGACTCTTTTATACTGGAATAGAAATGAATCCATAATCCATCCCTTTGTCTCCATATCAGTTTTTAATGTTCGTAGATTCTCAAATACATGAGGCATATACCTTTCTTCCTTAGTTTTAATGCAATTAAATTGTGGCCAGTTATAAATAATTATACATTATATTTTCTTGATATCAAAACGCAAGTCTGATTGTCTAATATACAACTTTTTAGCATAACATCAATAGAAATTCCTTTTATAAATGCAAACTGGTATTAACAGTTAGTTTTTACTGGCGCGATGATATAATAACTTTCACTTTGTAACTTTCCAATAATATCTTTCAACAAGTTACCATTTTTTCTGTTTACTACTGTATTTTAGGCAATTGCAAATAATTTGCAAAGAAAACTTAATAACCTATTTCGACCAATACATACTCGTTCATCTCTAGCCGAAATACATAGCCCGTGCTTAGTATATATTGAGTCTATGACTAATATCTCCTTATGAATCTAGTTGTCCTAATTCCCCATCATAAAAAATGACCTCCTGAAATTGATACAATAATTATACTATGCAGAAGGTCATAATTCTTTAATTTATTTGTTCGTCGACGTGAACTATGCGACCTGTTAACGGGTCCACCTTGCCCCACTTTGGGATACCCTCTCACGGATGTGTAAATAATCTCGTAATGTACTTTTCAGGTAATTCCAAAACTCCACCGTTACTTTGGCAGCAAGTTCCAGCGTCTCAAAGATAGCACTCGTAAAATCACACCCAGAAAAATTCATATTGAATATAGTATAAATATTAAACGGAGTTCTATGTTATTTTCTTCCCTTGTATAATAAATATAATCTCAGATACAATTAATCAGAATCAGGTGTACGCAACCATGCAGGTGTTGTTCGCGCCCATTCAGGAAGTAATCTTGTGTGATACTCCTCCGGCAATTTTAAAATCCCACCATTGCTTTTGACCTTTGCTGCAAGTTCTAATGTTTCAAATACAGCACCCGTAAAATCGCAACCAAACAAATTTAAATTAATTATGGTGTAAATACCATAAGGCGCAGGCAGATATCTTCGGGTTACCATAACCCAATTATGCCGACATGTAATATTGGGAGCATCCCGATAACCATTTCGTACTTCATTATATGTTGGACGAAATTGCTCATCATCTGGATTAAACATTGCTAACGCGTAGCCCCAATGGATATCACTCCATTTGTATATTCTTTTTCCATAACATAATACTGCTTGGGTTCTGTCCACCCCTGTCCATAATACTTTTTTTTCTTTCGTTTCCCGGTTATAGTACCAGACATCCCCCTCCGATGTTTGGGCACAAATAAAATTCTCATCATCAGTAATGGTTAAATACTGACAGTGTTCCAATGTTTTTATGATTCGGTTTTCTGAAACTTTCCATATTTCGGCCACATCATCTTCATGAGAAACAATGCATATATCTCCTGCCAAAGAAACTGCAGTAACAGAAGTCTTTCTGCCTTCTAACATATAATGGCATGTTTTATATTCCTCATTATCGCATTCCCAAATCATAACAATACCTGTTGTCTGACCAATGAACAGTGTCCTGTCTCCATCAACATAACATATTTGGTGCGTACTTTTAGAGAGTTCCCTAGTCAACCTCCCAGTTTCTAAATCCCATATGCAGATTCCACCGTCCTCCAAACCCGCTACACAATATTTCAAATCTTTTGACAAATTAGCGCAGGTTGCCATAGCTTGATTCCCTGTCAGCATTCTTTTTTCACCTGTCGGAAGAGAAACTATAATTGCATCCTCCTGTATTTCAATCATTTTCGAATCTTTCTTATGTTTAAAAAGTCTTTCCAAGCTTTCTTTATTATATTCTAAGTGGTTAGGATTTACATAAGGATTAGTTGCTTTTTCTTTCCAACCATCACTACATTGGAGCAGGTACTTAAAAATATCTATATATTTTTGAGCACAAGTTTCATTCTCTCCAATCCAAATAAATTCTCTCCCATCTGCCATTACAAATTTTTTTTGATATTCTGGTTGATTGTACTCAAAATAACCACCTGGCTTATAGGGACCTTCTACAATTTCATGAACGCAGCTTCCTGTCGTGAGATCCCATATGCGGATTTCAAAGGCAGAAACGCTGAGCAACTGCCTGCCATCCTCCGAGAAAGTCACAAAATAAACCTTATCATGATGACCTTGCATAACCAGTGTCCCATAATTTATTCGTGCGTTACGAAAAACAGCACGTTGTTCTCCGTTTACCAAGCGTGCCCCATTCAACACAACAGTCCGCAGGTCCATATCCGAGAAATCCATACCGGATAAATCATCCTGTTTGATTTTGCGGATCACACGCATCAAATTGAAAAAAATATAGTTGCCTTCGGATATCTGCTTTCCCCGAAGCGACTGAAACATAGCGTCCGCTACTTTCTCCGGCATCCATTCTGCTAAAAAATTAACAACATTATCAGAAAACGGACGTTTTTCCCATGTTTCAGCAATTGCTTTTTCTATATTCACTTCCACTATATGATATAAATGTACAGCCGCTAAAAAATCTCTAAAATTTTGATGCAATAGAGAATATGTTTCATCATCGCGATTAACCAAAAGATTTAGTTCTTCTGTCAGAATTTGTCTAAAGTCATTGTTCCTCCATCGAATACTTCCAAACTTGTTTTCTAAGAACTCTACCCATGGATCCGGATACGTTTTCCACTTGTTTTTATATAATTGGGACGCTTCCTTTATCCATTGCTTCAGTTCACCAGTTTTAACAGCAAAAAGTTCCTTCCACTCCATCACCCAACATATGTAGGGTAAAATATACGTGGAAGCTACAACTGCTTTCAATATATCTTCATCAGGTTTGAGGTGGTCATTTGCCATTTTTAAAATCTGGCATTGCATAAAATTCCACATCAAATCACTTGATGTATCTGCGTGTTCCACCCATTTCACAAACTTTGCATCTTTTCCCTGATTATATCTATTTTCCACTTGTGTATACAGCGTCAGCATAAATGGTGTTTTTAAAAGATTATACACCTTTTCGTTTTTATCAGGAACAGGCATTTCACATAATTTAAACCATGCTTCCACTTGTTCGTCCGACAATGGCTCTATTTTTAATTCACTCAATGCTTTTGCAGTAAGATCCTGGCGAAAATCATAGCGGGAACTAATAACTACCTGAACTCCCGAGTACACCATCCATTTTTTGATTGCTGGCATAGCTACTCTTCTATTCCCACTGGGAATTTCATTGAAACCATCCAGCAACAGGATAAGCATAGGCTTATCTGTATATTCGGATAAATGATCTAAAAACTTTCCCATCTTTTGCGCATTACCGTGCCACACGTTATCTGTTAAGAATTTTTTGATAACATCTTCAGTTAAGCGATCCGTTGTCACTACACCCATTATTTCGTGTAATGGTATATATATAGTACAAATCCCATCCTCAAGTAGCTTATCCCATAGCCGCAACAAAGAAACGGTTTTTCCCATACCGCCCCCACCCATTAAGAGCAAATGATTTCTTTCAGGTGATTCCCATCCTTTAGAAAGACAGGTATAAAGAGGAACAGAATCACCATTCTCGTTAAGGTACTGCACTCCGCCCCATGCAGATAATGCCGGAAACAGTCTATCACTGATATTAAGAAGTCCATATACACCATTACTGTCTTTTTGCCTTTGGTGATAAACACGAAATTCATCAACCGGCCATTTCCATGCTTCAGCATCACTTTGGTTTTTAAGTATATCAAACAACTTAAATAATTCTTCTCTTATGATATCAATTTGTTGATCTGTATACTCATTGCCTATAATTGCAACAAGCAAATCCTCTTTATTTAAACATTCCTGCATATAGGAGCGGGTCATTTTATAAATACGATCTAAAAAGTGTGATACCGCCTTTTTTTGTTCAGCAGTTACTGCACCTGTCTGGGCTTGCACTCGTTCGTAAAATCTATCCTTTATTTCACCCGCTTTCTTTCGGTCTGCCTCACTATAGTAAAATGACACATTGTCAATCAGCTCAGCGCGCAGTGTATTTGTCAAGACATAAAAGTCTATACCCTCTGCAAAGCCTTGATTATCAAACAGTGCCTGCCCCTCCTGTCTCACACACAAATCATCCAAAATTTCCTCAATCTTTTTCTTATTCAACCATTCCTGATAGTGTTCACTTAGGAAGACCTTTATTTTCTCTTGAAGAACATCTGTTGCAATACTAAATAAACTCATATTCCCTCCATATTTTTAATAAATATACGAAATTCTATCTTCGAATTACTAAGTTTTTATTGTATAGCTAATAAAAAGCTATCATAAACTATATTAATTACGACTATATATCTAGTTTTATAATTTAAACTTCAATAAACCACTTCTGGGAAATTAAATCCAGCATAAGCTAGCAAATAATGCCATAAAGACAGTTTTACATTTTTTTCTATACCTGCCACTAAAATTATTAACTTTGACGCATTAACTTTCCTGCGATATCTTTCAACAAGTTACTATCTTCACATGTTTATCCCAGTATTTTAAGGCAAGCACGGAAATAGTTGCTAAAAACTTATACCATATTTCATCACTAAATACTCCCCCTCCCACCATTTATAGAAAGACGTTTATGCGAACATTTTATGTGTGTTTTGTTCTTTAGTCAATTATCTTTGTATGTATTCCCCGAGATACACTCTTTTCATAAATTTTCATAATGAGAAGGTAATCGTTATCAGCTATTGCGTCTTCAATAAGTTTACACTGCTTTTTCCCTGTCACCTGCCCATTAGAATCATTAAAATCTGAAATGGCTCCACAAATAAAATCTGCCACCCTATTTAAAGAATCATAAAACATATTCATGTCTCCTGGAACCACATCCATAACCTTGTCACTTCTTTCTGACGATAATTTATTAGAAATAAGATTATGGGATATCATTTGATAAAATACCAAATATATCTCATCGTTCCAGATAGTTATGGCATCCCTGTCCGAAAACCAGCCGAAAACTTCAATATTTGGTATCTCCCTTAACAACAAGTACTTTAAATAACTAGCTAAGAACGTTACGCCCACAATACGCCCTAACAGTTTATAGTTAAAAGATTTACGGTTTGTGTTATTTTGTAAAACCTTAAGCTGCTTATTTAATCTCTTATAATATTCTGCATTCTTTGGTGTCGTTTCCTGCCATAATTCTGTTAAGTCTATATAATCCTGTATAACCCTATCCATACTTTGCTTGTCTTTCCACTTATCTAGGATACAATTCTTACCCCATACAAAGTTGAAACTAAAAAAAATGCCTGATTTTATAAAATCACAAAAAGATGATGATACGGTTCTGCAATTCTTCAAATCGGTTGGTTGCATGAATTCTATAACTTTATTTAAATCATCAAAATCTACAATGTATGGAAAAATAACGAATGAAACAACATTGTTAGGTTTATTTTTATCATCAAAACAATAGTCACTGCACATATTCCATTTCGTTACATTCTGATACTTTCGAGTAAAATTCCTGAATTGAGTTATTGCAGATTTATTCATAGTTTCTTCTATAACTGTAAATGCTCTCTCCATTTTATCCTCCAAGTTACTTGTTTAATTTCGTTAATCATATCAAAAAAATCTAATATATACAATTATTGTTATTTCGTTTGTACATGCCACAATATTTTATAACCGTTAGATATAAATGAATGTAGTATTCTTAAATTTTATCCTTTATAACGGATAATAAAAAGTTATC
>JAFLTH010000010.1:0-52393 GCA_022510525.1 Lachnospiraceae bacterium
TGGATGAGATGAGTAACTGGTATGTCAGAAGAAGCCGTGAGCGTTTCTGGGCAAAGGGAATGGAGCAGGATAAAATCAATGCATATATGACATTGTATACGGCGCTTGTGGAGATATCCAAGTGTGCGGCTCCAATGATTCCTTTTATGACGGAAGAGATTTATCTTAATCTGGTAAAAAGTATAGATGCGTCTGCTCCGGAAAGCATTCATCTGTGCGACTTCCCTGTAGCCAATGATAAGATGATTGATAAGAAACTTGAAGAGGATATGGATGAGGTTCTTAAGATTGTCGTAATGGGACGAGCTGCACGTAATGCTGCCAACATCAAGAATCGTCAGCCTATCGGAACAATGTTTGTGAAGGCTGAAAATGAGCTTGGCGATTTTTATAAAGATATAATAAAAGAGGAGCTTAACGTAAAAGAAATCAAATTTACAGAGGATGTAAGGGAGTTTACAAGTTACAGCTTTAAACCGCAGCTTCGAACCGTAGGACCTAAGTATGGCAAACAGCTGGGCGGCATCCAGAAGGTGCTTGGAAGTCTGGACGGCAACAAGGCAATGGACGAGCTTAATGCAAACGGAGTCCTTAAATTTGATGTGGACGGTACTGAAATTGCATTGACAAAAGATGATTTGTTGATAGAGATGGCTCAAAAAGAAGGTTATGTATCCGAGGCCGATAACAATATTACGGTTGTACTTGATACTAATTTAACAAACGAGCTGATTGAAGAAGGTTTTGTATATGAGGTAATAAGCAAGATTCAGACCATGCGTAAGGATGCTGACTTTGAAGTTATGGATCATATAAAGGTATCAATCAATGATAACGAAAAAGTAGCAACTATTGTACGGAATAACGCAGAAATAATTTCCGGAAAGGTGCTTGCAGAGGAGATTGTATCCGGTGAAACCCTGTCTGTATCCAAAGAATGGAATGTCAATGGAGAAAAGGTTGTTATCGGAATAGAAAAGAAGTAGCAAAGAACTCGTCAATCTGATATAATAGACTAGAGCCTAGCGGCTTTATGGTTCTTGATAAGTTGCGACATATTTTGAGGAGGTAGATGCATGCAAAAGAAAACAGCAACATTTGATACAGAGCTCTTTAAAAGAAGTGTGCTTTATAATGTAAAGACACTTTATAGGAAAACTCTGGAGGAAGCAACTGACCAGCAGATTTTTCAGGCAGTGTCCTATGCAGTTAAGGATGCAATTGTAGACCAGTGGCTTGCAACCCAGGAAGAATATGAAAAACAGGATCCCAAGATGGTGTATTATCTGTCCATGGAATTCCTTATGGGTCGTGCACTCGGTAATAATATGATTAATTTACAGGCATATGACGTTTTTAAAGATGCATTGGAAGAACTTGGTATTGATATCAATATAATTGAAGATCAGGAGCCGGATGCAGCTCTTGGAAACGGAGGCTTGGGAAGGCTTGCAGCTTGTTTCCTGGATTCACTTGCGACTCTTGGTTATGCTGCATATGGCTGTGGTATACGTTACCGTTATGGTATGTTTAAGCAGGAAATAAAAGACGGTTATCAGGTAGAAGCTCCGGATAACTGGTTACAGGACGGTAACCCGTTTGAGCTGCGCAGACCGGAATATGCCAAAGAGGTTAAATTCGGCGGCTATGTTAATGTGTATGTAGATGAAAACGGCAGAAACAACTTCAAACAGGAAGGCTACCAGTCAGTTCGTGCAATTCCTTACGATATTCCGGTTGTCGGTTATGGCAACGGTATTGTAAATACACTGCGTATCTGGGATGCAGAGCCGGTAGAATGTTTCCATCTGGATTCTTTTGACAAGGGTGATTATCACAAGGCTGTTGAGCAGGAGAATCTTGCAAGAAACATCGTAGAGGTGTTGTATCCGAACGATAACCATTATGCAGGAAAAGAGCTGCGTTTAAAACAGCAGTACTTCTTTATCTCCGCATCCGTACAGGAAGCTGTGGAAAAATATATGCGTAAGCATAAAAATATAAAGAAGTTCCATGAAAAAGTTACGTTCCAGTTGAATGATACCCATCCGACAGTTGCAGTTGCAGAGTTGATGCGTATTCTGATGGATGAATATTATCTTACCTGGGATGAGGCATGGGATGTTACAACCAAGACCTGTGCTTACACAAACCATACGATTATGGCAGAAGCCTTGGAAAAATGGCCTATTGAGCTTTTCTCCAGACTGCTTCCTCGTGTATATCAGATTGTAGAGGAGATTAACCGTAGATTCATTGCACAGATTGAGCAGCGCTATCCCGGTGATCAGGAAAAAATTAAAAAGATGGCTATTATCTATGACGGTCAGGTTAAGATGGCACATCTTGCAATTGCATCCGGCTATTCGGTTAACGGTGTAGCAAGATTACATACAGAAATCCTGAAGAATCAGGAATTAAAAGACTTCTATGAGATGATGCCTGAGAAGTTCAATAACAAGACAAACGGCATTACGCAGAGGCGTTTCTTATTGCACGGAAATCCGTTACTTGCAAAATGGGTTACCGACCATGTAGGAAGTGACTGGATTACAGACCTGCCTAAGATTAATAAATTGAAAGTCTATGCTGATGATGAAAAGGCACAGCAGGAATTTATGAACATTAAGTATCAAAACAAAGTGCGCCTTGCAAAATATATCAAGGAGCATAACGGTATTGATGTAGATCCCCGCTCAATCTTTGATGTGCAGGTAAAGAGGCTTCATGAGTATAAACGTCAGTTGTTGAATATTTTGCATGTTATGTATCTATACAATGAGCTTAAAGAACATCCGGATATGGATTTCTATCCGAGAACATTTATCTTTGGTGCCAAAGCGGCAGCAGGCTATCTCAATGCGAAGCTGACCATCAAACTTATTAATTCGGTTGCTGATGTGATCAATAATGATGCAAGTATCAACGGTAAGATTAAAGTAGTCTTCATAGAGAATTACCGCGTATCCAATGCTGAGATGATTTTTGCAGCTGCCGATGTATCTGAGCAGATTTCAACTGCAAGTAAAGAGGCATCCGGTACAGGAAATATGAAGTTTATGTTGAACGGCGCACTCACAATCGGCACTATGGATGGTGCAAATGTTGAGATTGTTGAAGAGGTTGGAGAAGAGAATGCATTTATCTTTGGTTTAAGTTCCGATGAAGTTATCCGGTTTGAGAACTTTGGCGGATATAATCCGATGGATATATTTAATAACGATCCTGATATTAGAAAAGTACTTATGCAGTTGATCAACGGAACTTACTCACCGAATGATCCTGACCTGTTCAGAACCTTATATAACTCATTACTTAATACGCAGAGTACGTCTAAAGCAGATACTTACTTTATTCTGAAAGATTTCAAATCTTATGCTGAGGCTCAGAAGAAAGTAGAAGCAGCATACAAGAATGAAAAAGGCTGGGCTAAGAGCGCTATTCTGAATGTGGCCTGCTCCGGTAAGTTTACTTCTGACAGAACTATTCAGGAGTATGTAGACGATATCTGGAAGCTGGATAAGGTAGTTATTCCGGCGAAGACAGGTAAGTCTTCCAAATAGAAATATTTAATTAATTGCTCAGAACTAAAACACCATGCGGATTTTAACCCGTATGGTGTTTTTATTACATAAAATCTTTAATTCATTACAATTATTATCATGTGTATGGACAAAAGTGTAGATATTGGTTATAATATATATACTTAAAAGGGGTGATTCCAATGTACATAAATAATCTTGGAATGCGTGATGAAGCGGCACAAAGTATTGCTGCAAACGTAAATGCAAATAATATAACAGGTTCAAAGTCTTCCGGTGCAAAGACTGCAAATAAAACAAATTTCCCTACGGCGCTTGAAAGTGCTGTGGAAAGTCAGGTTGCAGCGTTGGCTGAAGATCCCAAAACAACTCTTACTATTGAGGAAGCTCTTGCACGTTTGAAGAATGACCCTGAATGGGAAGATGTTGGAACAGCATTGTCAGCTTTGTATAATAACCAGCATAGGATGCAGGTGCAGATGAGTCTTATGTCTGCTGGGATTACAAACGGACTCACAGGTCTTTCATCCTACTCGCAATATGGACTTGGTGCGCTGGCAACATCAGCTTATGGTGGAGTTTCCAATATTCTTGGAAGCAGTATTTTCGCTGACCAGTTAATATAAATTTTAATCGTGTTGTATATACCTTTTAATAAATAGAATAATGGTATTGTGATTTTAAAGAATCTTCGCTATATTTGATATAGTGAAGATTCTTTTTATGAGAGAAAGACTGAATTTCCTGCTTATAATTTGAATAAACACATTAGAATTGAAAGGTGTAATTATTAATATGGAAAAGGCGTTACTTGTAGGAGTTAATTTGAATAATGGTGAAGATTACAAACTGTCATTAGAGGAATTGGAAAACCTTGCGCAGGCGTGCGACATGGAAGTGGTCGCAATTGTAGAGCAGAACCTGCCGGAAATCCACAAGGCCTTTTACATTGGAACCGGAAAAGTGGATGAGGTTAAGGAAGAGGCGGAGTATCAGGATGCGGATGTGGTCATTTTTGATAACTCGCTTTCACCTATGCAGCTTCGTAACCTTCAGGATAGAATCGGAATACCTGTTATGGATAGGAGTACGTTGATACTTGATATCTTTGCAAAAAGAGCACGTTCCGGAGAGGCCAAGCTTCAAGTGGAAGTGGCGAGATTGCAATATATGCTTCCAAGACTGGTAGGTCTTCATGCAGCCCTCAGCCGACAGGGCGGTGCAAGCGGCTCTATGAGTAACAGGGGTGCCGGTGAGACGAAACTGGAATTGGACAGGCGTGTATTGGAGCATAGACTTGCCGAGTGTAAAAGGGAGCTTAAGGAAGTCAGTGCCCAACGGCAGGTGCAGCGTAAACAGCGTGCTTCATCCGGAATACCGCGGGTGGCGTTGGTGGGCTATACAAATGCAGGCAAGTCAACTTTGCTAAATGCTATGCTGGAGTTGTATGGCGTGGATGAAATTGATGTGGAAGAGAAAAAAGTTATGGAGAAGGATATGCTTTTTGCGACTCTGGATACGACGGTGCGAAAGATAGCGCCTGAGAATCATCATACATTTCTGCTTTCTGATACGGTCGGATTCATTCATAAGCTGCCGCATCACCTTGTAGATGCTTTTCGCTCTACGCTTGAGGAGGCAAAAGAGGCGGATATTCTGCTCCAGGTTATTGATTACAGTGACGAGCATTATAAGGAGCAGATTGCGGTTACGGAGAGGACTTTGAAGGAGCTTGGTGCGGAAGGCATACCTATGATTTATGTTTATAATAAGGCGGATAAGGTGTCGGTTGATGAGCTTCCGGGCTCCATGGCCATTGATGATAGACCGCATAGAAATCAACTACCAATTGTCACATCTGACAGTATATATTTGTCTGCAAAAGAGAAAGTTGGCATGGAAGAACTGATTTGTCTGATCGAAGAAAAGCTGTCGGGCGGTTATAAGGAGTGCAGTATGCTCATACCGTATACAGACGGAAGGGCGGTGTCTTATCTGAATGAGAATGCGGTGGTGTATGATACGCAGTATAAGGAAGACGGGGTTCTTATCAGGGTGAACTGCAAATTGGAAGATTATCAGTATTATAGTAAGTATTTAGTGTAAAGGTGTTGAACCTGAACTGACCCCAACAGTTAGATTTTGGAATCTGACTGTTGGAGGTCATTTTTTATGCATATTTATATATTTTATATGGATATATGAGTTGTGATTTGCAAATATAACTTAATTGAGTTATAATTGCAAAGAATTGCAAAAAATTTTTTAAATGTGCAACTTTTTGAAAAAAAGTATCTCTATATAAATAGAAAGAAGAATTAAGAGGGTACTTTACAAAATCTAAAGATAGGAGACAAATTGAAAATGAATCTATTAAAAAAAAGAATTGTTGCAAGTATGTTGGCTATTACAATGATTGTTTCGTCATTGCACTTTTCTACATATGAGGTTTATGCAGAAGAAGTGTCGAACGAAACAACAGATGTAATGGTAGATACCGGCGAAGGTGGAGAGGCTTCTTCATTACAAAGTGGTGATGATGAGAGCGGCTCTGAAATCATTGAAAATGATGAGGATGAAAGCAACCCTGAAATCACCGAAGGTGCTGACTATGAAAGTGAGCCCGAAAATGTAGAAGACGGTGATAACGGAGGCTCATCTGAAAACGTATCTGATGTTGATGACAGCAGTACTTCCGAATCTGAGCAGATTCCGACGGAAGAAGCAGAATATGCCGATTCACAAGAGCAGACTGATGAAGAAAACTCAGAGAATGAGGAATCCGCTTTTCCTATTGAAGCAAAGGCAAGCAGCGGCTATATCGCTAAGGGCAAATCCGGAAATATTACATGGTCGATAGACAATAACGGTAAACTGCTGGTTGAAGGAACCGGAGATTTTGAAGAAGAGGATTATGATGAGGATGATTTTTATAATGAGTTTGCAAGAGCGCCATGGTATGGTTATTGTACACGCATTAAATTTGCTGAGGTTAATGTAACCGGTATGACTGATGCATCATGGATGTTTTATAACTTAGAGAGTCTGACAAGGATTGATCTAAGTGGCTTTGACACGAGCAAGATAACGGATATGAGTCATATGTTTGACGAATGTACTGGATTAACCAGCATAGATGTGAGTGGTTTTGATACTTCTAATGTAATAAATATGGAAGGTATGTTTTCTGCCTGCTCGTCTTTAAACCATTTGGATTTAAGTAATTTTAATACCGAAAAAGTGACAAATATGTCATATATGTTTGGATGCTATATATTAAGAAGACTGGATATAAGCAGTTTTGATACAAAAAATGTGACAAATATGTCAAATATGTTCAGTTGTGCAAGACTCACGGATTTGGATGTCAGTAAGTTTAATACCGCAAATGTAACTGACATGAGTTATATGTTTTCAGGTTGTGGAAGCTTAAGCAGCATAGATGTAAGCGGTTTTAATACCGCAAATGTAACTGACATGAGTTATATGTTTTCAAATTGCGAAAACTTAACAAACATAGATTTAAGAGGTTTTAATACTGAAAAAGTAACAAAGGTGGATCGTATTATTGATGGCTGTGCAAGTTTGAAAAGTGTAGATATGAGTAACTTTAATATCGGCAATGCAACAGACCTGCACGATTTGTTTGGTTCGTGCGACAGTCTTGAATCGATCAAAACCCCATGCGGGGTTACGCAATACATCTATCTGCCGGTACAGTCAGGTGAGGCATGGATTACACCTGATGAAGAGAGAATCACTTACCTGCCAATGAATTTGGAAGAAAGTGTTGTTATAACAAAAATTAAATTAGATGTTGAAGATGGCGGCAATGTTGAAGAGAGAAACGGCAGCTATGAAAATATTACATGGACAATTGATAAATACGGTAAGCTGACGGTTGAGGGTACGGGGAATTTTGCTCCTATTTTGACGAAGGACGAAGATGGCTATTATGAATATGCATATGACAGAGCGCCATGGTATAATTATGGCTATTATATTAAATCTGCCGAGATTAAAGTAAAAGGAATGACTGATGCATCCTATATGTTTTATGAATGCAGGAACCTTACCAGTATAGATTTGAGTGATTTTGATACAAGTCAGGTTACAAATATGATTGGTATGTTTTCAGGTTGTGCAAAACTTACAAGTCTTGATCTTAGCGGCTTTAATACGGCTAAGGTAACAGCGATGGGCGAAATGTTTTGCTACTGTAAAAGTCTTACCGATTTGAATGTAAGCTTTTTTAACACCGCTAAAGTCACGGATATGCATATGATGTTTGATGGTTGTGCGAGTCTGACAAGCCTTGACCTTAGCAATTTTAATACTGCTAATGTAACCGATATGTCTTATATGATTGGAGATTGCTTCAGCCTGACTGATGTAAATCTGAGTAGTTTTAACACCGCAAAAGTGCAGGATATTTACGGCATGTTTAGTGGTACTTACAGTTTGGAGAGCCTAGACCTTAGCAATTTTAATCTGTCTAAAGCAACTACACAATATTCGGTTGCCGGTATGTTTGCCGGCTGCGGCAGCTTGTCCAAGATATTGGCGCCGATTAATCTGAAAGGAAATGTTACGCTGCCGGTATTGGTCGGTGATAAATGGTATCAGTCTGACAGAAAAGAGGTTATTTCACTGCCGCTGAATTTAAAGAAAAGTATTGTATTAACGAAAAACAGAATTCCCGATGCAGCTGAAAATCCCAGCGGTTCCATAAATCAGTCAAATATAAAAGTTGAGCTTGTTTCCGAGAAACCCTGTATCTATACCGGATATGCAATCACTCCAAAGATTGTGGCAAGCTATAATGGCATAGAGCTTAACGAGGGCAGCGACTACACGGTTAAGTACAGCAATAACATCAAAGCCGGAAGTGGTAAGATTACTGTGACCGGAAAGGGTAACCTGAGCGGAAGCAAAACTGTATTATTTACTATTGAGCAAAAACGTCTCGACAACGAGGATTATGACCCTGATGATGAAACGGCTTTTAAAGTGGAAGGCGATGTTGTAACGGTTGTCGAAGGCTCCAAGATATCTCCGGTATTGGTATACGGCGGTGTAAAACTTACAACCAAGGATTTCAAAGTGCCCGATGAATATAAAAATTACAGCTGGAAATTGTCAGATAATACTGCTAATAATAATAGCTACAAAACGATAACCGTCACCGCTGATTCAACCGGTAATTTTAAAGGCTCAAGGGAACTTATCGTTAAAGTAATACCTAAGTCAGAGCAGAAAAACTATAAGCTTGCCGTAAGCGTAGCTAAAACTGCCAAAAACTTTGACTATACCGGTCAACCGAGAAAGCTGAAAGTAGGCGAAGAACTTACAGTATCTACCAGAAATATGCCTACCGGTCTTATAGAGGGGGAGGATTATATCATATCCTATCCCAATGATGTAACAAGCGCAGGAACCAAGAAATTCACCGTTACAGGCATAAGTGACAGATGTATGGGCGCTGTAACCCAGTCCTATACCATTAAGCCTAAAAAAATAGAGTTCAGCGTAGCATATGATGAGGATAAGAGCGGATATACTTTTGTAAGCACCGGAACTAAAGTGGACGATCTGGTAGTTAAGGACGGTGGAACAACATTGGTAGAGGGAAAGGATTATAAGGTTTCCTACAGCGGTAATAAAAAAGTCGGAACCAATGCAAAACTCACTGTAACAGGTTTGGGAAGTTATAAGGGCAGCAAGTACAAAGGCAGCTTTACAATCAATCCGGCAGTTTTAAATAATAATCCAAATAGTACGGTCGGCATGACTGACAACCTTAAAATTGCAGCTGCCGATAAAGTGTTTAAGAAGGCCGGAATTTACAAATCCGCTCCCTATGTGAGCATAAACGGAGTGTTATTGAAGGCCTCTGATTACACTGTTACATACTATCTGGATGACCCTGCAGCTAATTCTAATGCTAGAGTGATGGGTAAGGACAACAAGGTGACCAATGAAAACGGTGACACAACCATATGGGTAAAAATTGTAGGTAAAGGTAATTACAAGCCGGCAGACGAAATTGCAAATAACACATGTTATGCAATTGCATCCTATAAGGTTCGCAGCCTGGCTTCATCAGACAGTTATGACTTATCTAAGGCAAAGGTAACTTTCCGGGATAAGACCGGAAATACTGTCAAGAAAGCATCATACACAGGCACTCCCATCACCGGTGAAAATATAGGTGTGGTGGTTACATACAAGATAGGAAAAGAAACGGTTACACTTACTGAGGGAGAGCATTACACCGTAGAATTCATAAACAATGTGAATAAAGGCAAGGCAACCGTAGTGATTACCGGGAAAGACGATCAGACTAAGTATGTTGGAAGCAAGAGCGCAAGCTTTAGCATTGCAGTCGGTAAATAATCTTTAGAAATCGGGTAAAATTTCGGGTTAAACTTTTATTGGCTTATCTTGAAAGTGATGTTTAATAAAAGTTTACCCGAAGGCTCATCCCGAAAAGCCGATTTTATTTTTTACAGAGGCCCCTTAAATATGCCTGTAAAAGTTCCTTGTCTTTGCCAGACAGCGAATTATATGAATTTATGATATCCTGTTCCTCCTCTGATATGTTTTCGTTTCGGATAGGATTTTCCTTAAATTCAAAAAATTCTGAGAGACTTATGTTAAAACCGTCGCATATTCTTTCAAGAGTAGCAATGGTCGGACAGGTTCTGCGATGGAACAGATTGTTCAGGCTTGAATAGGAAAGGCCTGATGATTTAGCAAGTTTATATACACTCCAATGATTAAATTTGAGAAAATATTGGATTCTGTCAAGTATATTATCCTCTATCAAATCATGTCACCTTACTTTCTGTATTTGTATTAATTGTACCCATTTTAAAAAATAACACATAGATAGCGAGTTGAATTATAAATTGTAATTATAACCATATCGAGTTATAATTATGAAGAGTATCATAAAATGAGTTATATCGCGGTTTATTTTTAAGATGATAAATATTCTTTATAAAGGGAAGGAGACTCTATTTATGAAAATAGTAAAAAGAAATATGGCGTTGTTGCTTGTACTCAGTCTGATATGCAGCAGTTACGAGGGTAGCAGTGTATTAGCAGCAGATAACATTTCTGATATAGTTGGAAGTGTAGAGGAGGCTGAGTTTGTAGATGGTGAGTTAGCCAATCCGGAAAGTGAGGATGCTGTCAATCAGGGAAATGAGGATACTGCTAATCGGGAAAACGAGGATACTGCAGACTCAGAAAGCGAGAATGATAGCGATTCAGAAAAAGAAGACAATTCTAATTTAGGAAGTCAGGAAGATAAAAAAGTTACGGATAATGATTCATCTGAAGGTAATGAGAATGAAGCCGGTATGGAGAATGATTTTGGTTCAGATTCAGATGAAAAAACTGATGCGTCAGAAGTTGACGCAGATGTATCTGAGGATGTTCAGGAATCGGAAGAAATAGCAGCAGAAAAGACTGATTCTATGGATGTAGACAGTCTGTTAGCCATGGGTGCGGAGGACAGACTTGCTGCGATGAGTTCTGCTGATGATATTGATGGCGGATTTTATGAAGACGTGGCATGGGTTATTGATGTTAATGGAAAGCTGACGGTGATAGGAACGGGGGAGTTTATTAGCGCGCCTAGTTATTGGAGCAGGAGTAAAGCATCGATTATATCTGCGGAAATTTATTTGACAGGCACGAAGTATGCTTCTTATATGTTTCACGACTGTATATATATGGAAAGTGTTGATTTGAGCAACTTTGACACATCTCAAGTTACAAATATGCGATGTATGTTTTATGGTTGTGAAAGTCTGACAAGTCTCGATGTTAGCAATTTTGATACCAGTCAAGTAACAGATATGAGTCTCATGTTTTATTACTGCTTAAATTTAAAAAGTCTGGATACAAGTAGCTTTAATACTGCTAAAGTTGAAACTATGGAAGACATGTTTGGATGGTGTCAAGTTCTGGAAAGCGTAGATACAAGCGGCTTTAATACCAGTCAGGTAACAAATATGAGAGGCATGTTTGGCAATTGTCCAAAGCTGACATATGTAGATGCAAGCGGGTTTGATACCAGCCTGGTAACAAATATGAATTACATGTTCGCACATTGTAGAAGTCTGAAGGATTTGGATGTAAGCAGTTTTAATACCAGTCGGGTTACGGATATGAGTAGTATGTTTTCAAATTGCAGCAGCTTGACAGGTTTGGATTTAAGTGGTTTTGATACCAGAAAAGTAACCAATATGGATGAAATGTTTTTTAATTGCAAATGTACAAGTCTGGATTTAAGCGGCTTTGACACTAGCAAGATAACAAGTATGTGGAATATGTTTTATGGTTGCAGCAGACTGACAAGTTTAGATTTAAGCAGTTTTGATACCAGTCAGGTAACAAATATGGAATCTATGTTTTGGGATTGTGATGGACTTGAAAGCTTGGATGTGAGTAATTTTGATACCGGCAAGGTGACAAATATGCATTATATGTTTGCGCATTGCAGCAGTTTGCAAAGCTTGGATTTGAGCAGTTTTGATACCAGTCAGGTAAAAGATATGGAAGGCATGTTTACTGAGTGCAAAAGCCTGACAAGCATAGATTTAAGTAGTTTTGATACCGGTCAAGTTGTAGATATGAAATTTATGTTTTTAAAGTGCAGCGGTCTTGAAAGCATAGATTTAAGTGCATTAGATACCAGTCAGGTAACAAGTATGTATAGAATGTTTGTTGATTGCAGAAACCTGAAAAGTGTAAATTTAAGTGGCTTAAATACTGCTCAGGTAACAGATATGCAAGCTATGTTTTTAGGGTGTACTAACTTAAAAAGTATTGATATGAGTAATTGTGATGTCGGTAGTGTAACAACTTTTAATAAAATATTTGACGACTGTGACAGCCTGACAACAATAAAAACACCATGTAATCTTAAAATATCTGTTCCATTACCTGTGAATAAGCGTGAAGTATGGATTACATCTGACAAAAAGCAAATTACAGAGCTGCCGCAGAATTCAAGTGACAGTATTGAAATAACCAAAAAACACGGTGGATTCTATGAGGAAATATTATGGTTAATTGATGACGATGGTAAATTGACAGTAGAGGGAACGGGAGAAATCTCCGCATCTAGCTCAGAAACTAACAGAGCAAGAGCGCCGTGGTATGATGATAGGGAATATATTATATCTGCAGAAATTAATGTAACAGGAATGAAAAATGCATATGCTATGTTCTACGGATGTGGAAATATGGTGAGTGTAGATTTAAGCAATTTTGACATGGCTGATGTAACAAATGCCACATATATGTTTGAAAGTTGTAGCAGCCTGACAACAGTAAAAACACCATTAAATCTTGGACTTTCTGTAGAATTGCCTATACAAATCAATACAGTATGGTATGATCCTGATGGAGAAAATGTAACAGAGTTACCAAAGAGTTTAAGTTACAGCATAGAATTAACTAAAAATAAAATTGATGTTGGAGAAGGAACTTATGGTAATATCGAATGGCTTATTGATAAAGACTTGAAGCTGACGGTAAAAGGAACAGGGGAAATTTCAGATACTAAGGGTTATTATAGAGCACCGTGGTATTCTTATAGAAATTATATCGAATCTGCTAAAATTGAAGTGACCGGTATGACAGATGCATCTTATATGTTTTATGCGTGCAGCAGTCTGACGAGTGTGGATTTGAGTGACTTTGATGCCAGCCAAATTACTGATATGAGTGGCATGTTTTATGGCTGCAAAAGTTTAACAAGTCTTGATTTGAGCAGCTTGGATACCACTCAATTAGCAAATATGAGTGATATGTTTAATTGGTGCGTGAGTCTGAAAAGTGTAAATTTGGGAGATTTTAATACCAGCCGGGTTACTGATATGAGTGGTATGTTTTCTAGGTGTGATATTTCATTGATCAGTGATTTTCTAAGCAGTGTTGATACAGGAAATGTAACAAATATGAGTGGAATATTTTCGTATTGTCAAAGTATTACAAGCATGGACTTTCTAAGCAGTATTGATACAGGAAATGTTACTGATATGAGTGACATGTTTAACTCGACAGGTCTTCTCAGTATGAATTTCAGCGCAATTAATACAAAAAATGTAACAAATATGAGTGGTATGTTTTCATACACGCGTGTGAACAGCGTAGATTTCAGCGGAGCAGATACAAGCAATGTTACAAATATGAGTTATATGTTAAGTCGCACTGGGTTTAATAGTATAAACTTAAGCGGACTCGATACAAGTAATGTAACAGATATGAGCCATATGTTTGATGATTGCTATTCTGTAAAAAGCATAGATTTAAGCGGACTTGATACAAGTAATGTAACAGATATGAGCTATATGTTTTATAAATGCAGCAGGTTGACAAGCGTGGATTTCGGTGGAGCCAATATCCAAAATGTAACAGATATGAGTAATATGTTTTATGATTGCAGCAATCTGACAAATGTAGATTTTGGCAGTTCTAGTGCAAATGTAAGTAATATAGATTTTATGTTTCGTAATTGCAGAAGTCTGATTAGTGTAGATTTGAGTCGTTTTGATACCGGTAATTTATTAAGTGATAATGCTCGAAATATATTTTATAACGCTGACAGTCTGGTAAGAATTAATACGCCACTTAATTTATCAATATCAACTATTAGCCTTCCCACAATAAAAGGTGGACACTGGGTTAGATCAGATAACGGAGAAGCAGTCAAGTCTTTGCCAACTAATTTAAGCTACAGCGTATTATTAGTTAGAGAAAGTGAAAATGACGAGGAAAAGCCGCCGGTTCTGACAAATCCTTATATTGCAGTCATCAAAACAAAGACAAGATATGTAGTCGGAGATAAGCTAAACATCGACGACATGACAGTAATCTATTACGACAGCAAGGGTGTAGCTTCTGAAGTCACCGACTACAGCACAAACGCAGCCGAAATAGACATGTCTTCCGCAGGAATAAAAGAGCTGGTAGTAACATACAAAGAATTGACCATATTAGTCAATATATATGTAACATCCGGAAACAAGGAAGGCATAAAGATAGAACTTGAAGACACCGGCAAAACTTACATCTACACCGGAACCGCAGTCACTCCAAAGGTTAAGGTAACCAACAATGGCGAGCCGCTTACCGAAGGCATTGACTATACGGTTAAATATTCCAATAATATTAAAGCCTCTGCCGCTGCCAAGATTACCGTAACCGGAAAGGGCAATTTGACCCAAAGCTATATCAAGCTATTTACTATTGAGAAAAAACAGCTTAATAATACAGATATTAATAATGATGATATGACTTTGGACGATGAAACGTCTCCAAAAGTAGAGGGAGATTATGTAACGGTAGTGGAAGGTTCCAAGATTTCTCCGGTGCTGTTGTATGGAGGTACTAAGCTGACCGCAAAGGACTTCAAAGTACCTGACGAATACAAGAGCTACAAGTGGAAGCTGGAAGATAAAAATGATGAAAGTAAAAAGACAATAACCGTCACAGGTCAGGGAAATTTCCAAGGCACCCGCACCCTTACTGTTAAAATCATATCCAAGGCTGAACAGAAGAATTATAAACTTAACGTAAGCCTCGGTAAAGAAGCAAAGAATCTTACATATGACGCTCAGCCTAAGGATATTAAAGCACTTGGCCTGCTTACCATATCGACCAATAATACACCGGCTGCAGAATTGATAGAGGCAAAAGAGGGCGAAAACGGTGATTACATCATATCCTACCCGAACGACATAACAAGCGCAGGAACCAAGAAGTTCACTGTCACCGGCATAAGCGACAGATGTATCGGTACTGTTACAAAATCTTTTACCATTAAGCCGAAGAAGACAGAATTTAGCGTGGAATATGATAAGGATAATAAGGGGTATGATTTTGTAAGTACCGGTACGACGATTCCTGATGATGAATTGATAGTCAGGGATCCGCAATTTATAGATGGAGCGCCTTTAATAAAAGGCAAGGACTACAAGGTATCTTACAGTGGCAACAAGAAAGTGGGAACAGGCAAAATTATAATAACAGGACTCGGAAGTTACAAAGGCAGTAAATGTACCAAAACTTTTACGATCAATAAGGCTGTACTGAATAATAATCCCAGTAGTACTACCGCTAAAACCAAGGGTCTTGAAATCGCAGTTGCCGACAAGGTTTTCAACAAAGCGGGAGTCTACAAGTCTGCACCTTATGTGAGCATAGACGGAGTATTGCTGAAAGCATCCAATTACACCGTAACTTACTATCTGGATAACCCTGTAGTCAATGCCGGTCCCAGAGTGATGGACAGTAAGAACAAGGTTACCGGTGGAGAGACAACTGTTTGGGTAAAGATTGTAGGCAAGGGCAATTATGCTGCCGATGATGAAACATGTTATGCAACTGCTTCATACAGGGTGCGCAGCAAAGCCTCAACAGACAGTTATGACTTATCTAAGGCAAAGATTAGCTTTCAGGATAAGGATGGCAATCCCATAAAGAAAGCGGAATTTAACGGCAAACCGATAACTAATGAAGATATTAAAGTAGTAGTTACTTATAAATCAGGAAGTGAAACCGTTACGCTTGATGCGACTTGGGACTATACGGTGACATTCGTAAACAATGTGAACAAAGGCAAGGCAACCGTCGTGATTACAGGAAGACCAGGTCAGAATCGGTATGTTGGAAGTAAGACGGCATCCTTTAGCATTGTGGCGAATAATCTGAAAAATTTATTATTATAGGTTGGATTTTGTAATGTAAAGATTAATGGCGTGTATCCAATGGATGTGCGCCATAATTGTTATAATACGGTTTGTTTTTGCAGATAATTGATGTCTTAAAGTAAGAAAAAAGAAATGGTAATGATAATGCAAAAAGGCTGGTTTTTGACAAGATAAAACAAAAAGAATAGAAATGTTCTATTTCATATGGTATTATGATATAGGTAATGTTGCCATACGGCAATCGAGAGGAGATGCATTTTCAATGAATTTATTTAAAAAGCGGATTATTGCAGGCTTATTAGCCGTAACAATGGTAGTTTCATCACTGCAAATTTCTACATATGAGGTTTATGCAGAAGAATTGTCAGAGGAAACATCAGATGTGATGGCTGAGACAGAGGAGGAAGCGCCTTCATCATTAGATATCAGCGAGGAAGAAAGTCCTTATGAGAACGTAGAAGCAGCAGACCTGAGTGATATTTACCAGTTTGGTGGGGCACCATCAAGGGAGGCATTGGAAGCTGCTGAACCATCGTTATCTATTGAATCAGATAATCTGGCTGATGAGGTTGAAGGATTAACGGTAGAAGAGTACATTTACCGGCAGATGATGGCGAAAAATGAAAATATAGATATTAGCGCTTTTAATGTGACTTATAGCGGAGCTAAATTTATTAGTGATATTGTACATGGTGTGATTAATGATAATCCTTCTCTTTACTTTGTCAAGCCTATACAATATTGGAATAATGGGAAAATTTATACTGTAATCAATGTGGCTTATGATGATAGTTATATCGTTGAAAATTTTGAAAAAGAAACAAAAACTGCATTATCTTTTGTTGACAATCAAATGAGCGACTTGCAAAAAGCGATTATATTACATGATTATTTAGCAGTTAACTGTGCGTATGATTATGATAATTATTTAAATGGTCATATTCCTGATGCGTCCTATAATGCTTATGGAGTATTGGTAGAAGGAAAGGCTGTGTGTCAAGGTTATGCGCTTGCTTATAAATATCTGCTAAACCAGGTGGGTATTGAGTGTTACATGGTAACCAGTGATGTGATGAATCATGCATGGAATCTTATAAAGCTTGATGGTGAATATTATCAGGTTGATGTCACTTGGGATGACCCTGTGTGGGATTTGACCGGTAGAGCACGCCATCTATATATGTTTCTTAGTGACGATACATTTGCTTTAACCGGAGATGAGGATCCGAATAAAAGACACCGTAACTGGGAAGTAACATCCGGCAGTAAAGTAGTAGATTATAAGGCTACTGATGATAAATATGATTCGGCTTTTTGGGCGAATTCCAATGCTCCTTTTGTATTGACCGGAGATGACTGGAATACTTGTTATTATGTAAATTATGATACTAAGGGAGTAATTAATCAAACAGAGCTTTCCGACATATCCGATAAAGGAGAAACTATTTATGAATTTGAAAGTTGGGGTTGGAAAAACACATATTCAGGATTGTTCCAGTATAATGGCCGTTTGTATTTTAACGATAAAACGTCCATTCGTAGTATGGCGCTTGATGATATAAGTGATAACCGAGTTGAGTTTACTCCGGAAACTTCTTCAGGTAATTACATTTTTGGCAGTGCTCTCTGTCGGGGAAAAGTACTTTATTCTTTACATACAACTCCAAACATAACTGAAACAGAGACCGTATATGAGGCAAATATTAATGGTATAGAAACTGAAGAACCAGAGGTAACACTTGTAGATAAAATCGAACTGGATAAGTATACATTGACATTGGAAGAAGGTGAAACAGCCGAACTGACAGCCACAGTGTCTCCGGCTGAATCAACATATACTAATGTTATATGGAAGAGCAGTGATTCTTCAATCGCGGAGGTAAAATCCGGAGTAGTAACGGCAGTTTCGGCAGGTAGTTGTACTATTACTGCATCAGTGGGAGATGTAAAAGCTATTTGCAGTGTGACTGTGAAGAGTGGGTCAACAGATATTCCTGTAGAAGGTATTGAATTGCATCCTACTGAATTAACCTTGAAAGTAGGAGAAGCATCAGAACTTGAAGCTGCAGTTACTCCAGAAAACGCAACAAATGCAGCTATAACATGGGAGAGTAGCAATCCTTTAATTGCAGAGGTGGAATCTGCAACAAATAAATCTGTTGTCGTAAGAGCACTTTCAAAAGGAAACTGTACTATAACAGTGTCTTCATGTGGAGTGGAAGCCGTTTGTAATGTGATTGTTATTGCTAATGAAAAAAATGATAATATTGCCGAAGGCAGTTATGAAGGTATTAGGTGGGTAATAGATAAGAACTATAAACTGACGGTTGACGGAAACGGAGATTTTGCAGAACCGACGGGTGACAATGATTACTATTATATGGAAGATAGGGCGCCATGGTATGGCTATGAGATAAAGTCCGCTGAAGTTAATGTGACCGGTATGACTGATGCTTCCTTTATGTTTGCTTATTGTCATGATCTTATTGATGTAGATTTTAGAAATTTTGATACATCTGAAGTTACAAATATGAGTGGTATGTTTGAAGGATGCAGCAGTCTGACAAGCTTAGACTTGAGCGATTTAGATACCGGCCACGTGACAAATATAAGTGGTATCTTTTCTGGTTGCGAAAGTATTACAAATATGGATTTTCTAAGAAGCATTGATACAAGAAATGTAACAGATATGAGTCGTGTATTTTCAGGCTGCGACAAGCTGACAAGTGTAGATTTTAGTGGAATTGATACCCAAAATGTAACAAATATGAGTGGAATGTTTTATGGCTGCAGTAGTCTGATAAGTGCGGATTTGAGCGAAGCAGATGCCCGAAATATAACAAATATGAGCAAGATGTTTTATAATTGCGTCGACATGGTAAATTTGAATATTAGGGGAATTTATACACCATATCTAACGGATATGAGTGAAATGTTTTATTCTTGTAGAAAGCTGACAAGTCTGGATATTAGTGGAATTGATACCCGAAATGTATCAAATATGAGTGGTATGTTTGAAAGATGCGGCAGCCTGACAAGTATGGATTTTAGTAATCTTTATTTTACCACTCCAGTCAATATGAACGGAATGTTTTATAGCTGCAGCAGTCTGATAAATGTGGAGTTTGGTGATTCTAACATATGTGTGAGTGATATAAGTAGAATGTTTGATTACTGTGAAAATCTGACTAGTATAGATTTGAGTAATATAGATTTGGGCAGTATGAACGACGGTAATGTAAATAATAGTACAACATTATTTAACGGTTGTGGCAGCCTGATAAGAATTAATTCTCCACATAGTGTAAGATTACGTCTGTATCTTCCTAAAAGAACCGGTGAATACTGGGTTAGGTCAGATAACGGAGAAACGGTTGAGTATTTGCCAACTGATTTAAGCTACAGCGTATTATTAGTTATAAAAAAAGATCCTAACGACCAAGGCACGGAAGACCAACCGATTCCGACAGATGCTTATATTACAGTAAGCAAGTTAAAGACTGGCTATATTATTAGCGAAACCCTGAATACCGACGATCTAACGGTAACCTATTACGACAGCCTGGGAGCCGCTTCCGAAGTCGTCAGATACACCACAAACGCAGACGAAATTGATATGTCCACTGCAGGAACAAAAGAGTTGACTGTAACTTACAAAGAATTGACTGCATCGGTCAATATATATGTGACATCTGGCAATAGGGAAGGCATAAAGGTAGAGTTTGCAGACCCGCATAAGGCTTATATTTATACCGGAAAAGCCATAACTCCTAAGATTAAGGTAACAAACAACGGAGAACCGCTTACCGAAGGAACTGACTATACCGTTAAGTATTCCAATAATGTCAAAGCTTCCGAATCCGCGAAAGTTGTCGTAACCGGAAAGGGCAACATGTTCAAAAGCTATACTAAGGTATTCATCATTCAGAGGAAACAGCTTGATAATACAGATCTTATTAATAGGGATGTCGCGCCTGACGCTGTTGCGGCTCCTATGGTAGAAGGAGATTATGTAACGGTCGTTGAAGGCGCCAAGATATCTCCGGTGCTTATGTATAACGGCATGAAGCTGACAGCCAAGGACTTCAAAGTGACTGATGAATACAAGAACTACAAGTGGAAGCTGGAAGATAAAGATGATAACAGCAAGAAAACCATAACCGTCACAGGGCAGGGCAATTATCAAGGCACTCGAACCCTTGCTGTTAAAGTTATATCAAAGGCTGAGCAGAATAATGTCAAGCTTATAGTAAGCATCGGAAAAGATGCAAAGAAAATTACTTATGACGGCGAACCTAAGGATATTGCCGCGCTTGGCCTGCTGACAGTATCGACTAAGAATACGCCGGCATCAGAGCTTAAAGAAGCTAAGGACGGAAAGGACGGCGACTATGTCATATACTATCCGGATGATATAACAGGCGCAGGAACTAAGAAGTTCACAATTACCGGCATAAGCGAAAGGTGTATGGGAACTGTCACCAAATCCTTTGCCATTAAGCCGAAGAAAGCAGATTTCATCGTAACATATGATGAGGATAACCGAGGATATGATTTTGTAAGCACCGGAACGAAGGTTGGCGATTTAGTAGTCAAGGACGGAGAAACCGTATTAGATGAAGGCATAGACTATAAGGTAACCTATAGCGGCAACAAGAAGGCTGGTAACACTGCGAAGTTCACCATAACAGGCATAGGAAGCTACAAGGGCAGTAAATGCACCAAGACCTTTACCATCAATAAAGGGGTGTTGAATAATAATGCAAAGAGTATCGCAGAGAGAACGAAAAATCTAGAGATTGCCGTTGCAGACAAGGTATTCAATAAAGCGGGCATTTACAAATCAGCACCGTATGTGAGCATAGACGGCGTACAGTTGAAGGCCTCCAATTACACCGTAACCTACTATCTGGATAACCCTGCAGTCAATTCAAATCCTAGGGTGATGGATGGCAAGAACAAAGTTACTAGGGGAGAGACAACCGTATGGGTGAAAATTATAGGTAAGGGTAATTATGCTACCACAGATGATACCTGTTATGTAACTGCTTCATACAGGGTACGCAGCCTGGCTTCATCCGACAGCTATGACTTATCCAAGGCAAGTGTGACTTTCCGGGATAAGGATGGAAACCCCATCAAGAAGATAGAATATACCGGCGAACCGATTACTGGGGATGATATCAAAGTGGTGGTTACATACAAGATAGGAAAAGAAACATATACGCTGGGCGAAACCAATGACTACACACTAACATTTATAAACAATGTGAACAAAGGAAAGGCTACTGTACTGATTACAGGAAGACCCGGCCAGAGCGGATATGTTGGAAGCAAGACGGCTTCGTTCAGCATTACGGCAGGTAATTTGAGTAATGTATTGAGTAATACAGCAGGATAGATAGGTTTACATAACACAAAAATTAAAGGCGTGTATCCAAGAGGGTATACGCCTTTATGTATGGGCTTGCACACCTACTTTTTATCCTATATAATAAATAATTGGGCGGGTTTATGTTTAATACTTAATTTATAAAGTTAAATTATTATATATAGGAGGACTTTCAAATGATCAAATTATCAGACAGCGGCGCTTATCTAATTAACGGCACACAAATAATCCCGGATAATGCCGATGCCGCAGCACAGATAAAGAACCAGACTGGAAAAGAGATTTCCAAACAGGATGCTAAACAGGGTACGATTGCATATTCTGTTTTAAAGGAACATAATACTTCCGGCAATATGGAGAAACTCAAAATCAAGTTCGACAAGCTGACTTCCCACGATATCACCTTCGTAGGAATAATTCAGACAGCGAGAGCTTCAGGGCTTACCAAATTTCCGATTCCGTATGTTCTGACCAACTGCCACAATTCTTTATGTGCGGTAGGCGGCACCATCAACGAGGATGACCACATGTTTGGTCTTACCTGTGCAAAGCGTTACGGCGGAGTTTATGTACCTCCTCATCAGGCTGTTATACATCAGTATGCAAGGGAGATGCTTGCCGGAGGCGGTAAGATGATCCTGGGATCCGATTCCCATACCAGATACGGTGCACTGGGAACTATGGCTGTAGGCGAGGGTGGACCTGAGCTTGTTAAGCAGCTGCTTTCACAAACCTATGATATTAACATGCCCGAAGTTGTTGGCGTATATCTGAAAGGCGAACCCGTCAAAGGCGTAGGACCTCAGGACATTGCACTGGCTATCATAGGTGCGGTTTTTGCCAATGGCTATGTTAAAAATAAAGTAATGGAATTTGTCGGTCCCGGCGTAAAAAACTTAAGCGCTGATTTCCGTATAGGTGTTGATGTCATGACAACCGAGACTACCTGCCTTTCTTCCATATGGACTACTGATGAAAATATTAAAGAGTTCTATGACATCCATGGAAGAAGCGAAGATTATAAGGAACTTAATCCGGATGAAATAGCATACTATGACGGAATGATTGAAGTTGATCTGTCGGCTGTAAGACCAATGATTGCGATGCCGTTCCATCCAAGCAATACATACACTATTGATGAATTAAATGCTAACCTTACCGATATACTGCATGACGTGGAAGAGAAAGCGAAAGTCAGCCTGGACGGAGCCGTGCCTTATTCTCTTCAGGACAAAGTGGTAAACGGTAAGTTCATGGTAGACCAGGGGATTATAGCAGGTTGTGCAGGTGGCGGATTTGAGAACATATGTTCGGCGGCGGATATACTCAAAGGCTCATACATAGGTTCCGACGGTTTCACCCTGAGCGTGTATCCTGCATCTATGCCTGTTTATATGGAGCTTATTAAAAACGGCTGCGCGGCAACGATTCTTGAAACCGGAGCGGTTATTAAGACCGCATTCTGCGGACCGTGCTTTGGTGCAGGCGATACTCCGGCTAACAATGCCTTTAGTATCCGCCATTCCACAAGAAACTTCCCGAACCGTGAAGGTTCCAAGCTGCAAAGCGGACAAATTTCCTCCGTTGCGCTTATGGATGCGCGTTCCATTGCGGCAACTGCGGCTAATAAGGGAGTGCTTACGTCTGCAACCGAATTTGACGGGGAAATCGGTAAATATAAATATCATTTTGATGCAAATATTTATGCCAACCGCGTATTTGATTCAAAAGGTGTGGCAGATGAAAGTGTTGAGATTCAGTTTGGTCCTAATATAAAAGACTGGCCTGCAATGGGTGAGCTTCCGGAGAATCTGGTACTGCGCGTTGTTTCGGAGATTCATGACCCTGTTACAACAACGGATGAACTTATTCCTTCCGGAGAAACCTCATCGTACCGCTCCAACCCGTTAGGTCTTGCGGAATTTGCATTGTCAAGAAAAGACCCTGAATATGTAGGCCGTGCAAAGGATATACAGAAGGCGGAGAAAGCAAGAATGGCAGGCGAGCATCCGTGTCATGTACATCCTGATGTTAAACCCGTTATGAATGTTGTAAAGAAGACCTTTGCGGATGCTTCACATGAAAATACAGGTTTTGGCTCAACTATTTTTGCGGTAAAACCGGGTGACGGTTCTGCTAGAGAACAGGCGGCAAGCTGTCAAAAAGTGCTTGGCGGCTGGGCTAACATTGCCAATGAATATGCTACCAAGAGATACCGCTCCAACCTCATTAACTGGGGTATGCTTCCTTTTGTGATAAAAGAGGGTGAGCTTCCGTTTAAGAATCTGGATTATCTTTTTATACCCGATATCAAAAAGGCGGTTGCAGAAAAGTGGGAGACGATTACAGCATATAAGGTTTCGTTAGAAGAAGATACCCTGAATTCTTTCGAACTTAAACTGGGCGAGCTGACTGATGAGGAACGTCAGATAATACTTAAAGGCTGTTTGATTAACTATAACAGGGTGGATTAAACAGTAATTGTAATATTTTGCCTGTATAGGATTAAGAAAAAAATAAAATGTCCGATATATTAATTACAAGGGATGGCTGCATCTGGCCAGACAGTTACCCCTTGAATATTAATATTATGCTTAGCCACGGACGGTGTTTTTGCGGAAAAGGGAATTTCCATAAAAATACCGTCCTTTAATTTTGTCCAAAATCAGGTTGGGCAAATTAAGCTAAAGCAAAAAGGAGGTATATTTGCGAATAAATTCCAGTTACATAGGAATGGAATCCGCCAGAAATTATTCTTCAGTAACATCAAAATCAACCCTTTATTACGGGGCTAATACCAAAAGCTTGACAGCTGGAGACGGAAATGGATTTCTCGGAGGCTTTTGGGCAATGGAAGATGGAGAGGAGCAGAGCAAAGAAAGTAGTAATGCGCAGACTACTCTTGAGGATGTAACACTTCACTTCCGTAACCTGTCTAATACAGGCAGGGTAGAAGCAAGCGTGGAGGAGAAAAAAGCCATAGAAAATATCAGGCAGTCCTGCATGAACTTCTTAATGTATATTTTATTTGGCAGCAGTCATAGGAAACCATATGACTGGGGAGAAAATTGGCGAAACTCCCAATCTATTGATTCGGGAATGTCGTCCGCTAATTTTAAGGTTGGCTATACTGCCAGCTACTTTCACAGTGAGTCGGAGACAACATCATTTAACACGAATGGAGTTGTAAGAACCGCAGACGGAAGAGAGATCAGCTTTGGACTTAATATGGAAATGAGCAGAAGCTTCCAGGAATATTATGAGGAGCATTATGACATGGAAGTAATGCAGCAAAGGTATCTTGATCCGTTGGTCATCAATCTTGACAGTAATATAGCAGGGTTATCTGACCAGAAGTTCTACTTTGATCTGGACTGTGACGGTGAGGAAGATGAGATATCATCTTTGAATGCGGGAAGCGGTTTCCTGGCACTGGATCTGAATGGAGACGGTATCATTAATGATGGAAGCGAGTTGTTTGGAACTAAGTCAGGTGACGGTTTTAAGGACCTGGCTAAGTATGATTCCGATGGAGACGGCTGGATTGACGAAGATGATGACATCTGGAGTAAGCTGTTAATCTGGTGCAAGGATGAAAACGGAAAGGATAAGCTGTATACACTTGCCGAAGCCGGAGTGGGAGCTATATGTCTGCAAAATGTTTCAACAGAGTTTTCGCTTAATTCTATGTCCAATAATCAAAATAACGGCATAATCAGAAATACCGGTATCTTCCTGTATGAAAACGGAGGTGTCGGCACTGTACAACATCTGGACCTTGCACAGTAAGAAATAGAGTTAGTATTAAAAATAGGACCTCGTACATAGACTTAAAAGAGGTGTCCTATGAACTTATTTAAAATCGTCCGAAAAAGAACAGACAAAAGCATTGATAAAAGCAACCCTTACCGGGATGTGGGAACTGTGCTTTTGTTTGTTTTTTTGTTACCGTATGTGATTTCAAGTCTATGGGGACACGTAGGTGAAGAAACGGAAAATATATCAGATACGAAAAAGGAAAAGACAGATTGGATAGATGAAAAGTATGAGATTGCACTTTCGGGAAACTGGGGAATCAGAAAAATGTCTATGCATGAGTATCTTATAAGAAAACTGGAAATTGTGCTCGGGCAGGATGAAGAAGAAAATATAACGTATGAGCTTGAGACATTGAAGGCGCAGGCAATACTTTTAAGGACAGAGTTGTGGGAGCTCATACTTAGTAATAATGGAAGGGATAATGATGATAATATAATCATACAGGATGACACGGTTATGTATGGTATAAAAGAAAAGAGTACGCTTTGCGAACAGGCAGTGGAGGATACTGACGGAATTTATCTTGCTTATGAAAACCGGCCGGTTAAACCTGCCTTTTTTCCGGTAAGTAACGGACATACAAGATCGGCATCAGAGGTATGGGGAAGTATAAGTTATCCATATCTGGTAAGTGTGGAATGTAATCAGGATATTCTGGCTGACGATTATCAAACTCAGGTCATTGTGTCCAAAGATGAATACTGCCGTATAATTCTAGAATTACACAAAAATGTCGAGACGTCAAATAATGAACTAAATAACGTATGGAACAACGCGGAGTTTTCATACGACAGTGCTGGTTATGTGGTTGAAGCAAATGTAGACGGATATTCTTTAAGCGGAGAAACTTTCAGAACCGCATTTGGTCTGAACTCGGCATGTTTTAATGTGGAATGGAAGGATGATGAAGTGATATTTCATGTAACAGGGGTGGGCCATGGTTTTGGCATGAGTCAGTATGGCGCCAATGAAAGGGCGGTTTCGGGAGAAACTTTCGATCAGATTCTTAAATATTACTTTTTTAATACAGAATTAGCAAAAATTGAATAATGTGACAAATTCGGGAAAGACTAACACCATAAAACGAAAATGATTTCTCAGTAGGAGGCTATTTGAATTATGAGTATGAGAAGAAATAGAAATGGTGTTAAAAAAGAACGAATTATTATGCTGACTTCATCGGTCCTGGTTCTTGCGGCACTGACTGTTACGGGAGTCTTTGTGAGAAGTAACCGTCATGCGGACGAAGGCAGTAATGTAGTGGATTTCAGTGCAATTGAAAGCGGTGTTTCCGATGCCACGGAAAATATCCTGAATAGTGAAGATATGAGCGCACTCTTTGCGGATGTAGGCACGGATGATCTTGATTATGATCCAAGTTTTCAGGAGGCTAACTCCGGAAATGTAGAAAACTCGGATACCGATAAAAATGAAAATAAGGATAATAAAAAGTCCGGAAGTAATAGTACAACCGCATCGGATACAAAGGAAAATAAAAACGAACAGGATAAAACCTCTGCAAAAGAAGACAATAAAAAAAGTGATGACAATAAAAACGGCAACAATGAAGAAGGTATGTTTGACGAGTCTAAGGAAACTATTAATGAGATGCCTGAAGATACTGAGGCAATTGCAACCACAGTTCAGCCTATGCTTGATTTTAGTGAAGATGATGGTTTGGTATGGCCTATAGTGGGTGATATTCTGCTTAATTACAGTATGGACAAGACTATATATTTCCCGACTCTTCAACAGTATAAATATCATCCTGCAATAGTAATTTCCGCAACGGAAGGTGAAGCCATAACTGCGGCAGCAGACGGCAGGGTAATTTCAGTGGGATACGACCCGCAGCTGGGTAATACGGTCGTTATGGACCTTGGTAATCAATACGAGCTTACCTATGGACAGCTGGACAATATAACGGTAAGTGAAGGCAGCTATGTGACAACCGGAGATATTATCGGAAATGTAGCATTCCCGACCAAATATTACAGTTTAGAAGGCGCAAATGTTTACTTCAAGCTGACTAAGGACGGAGAACCGGTTAATCCACTGCAAAGTCTCAATTAATGTGGAGGAAGCAGGCATGCTTACTATTGTTCATGGAAAAATAAAGACGATGGCGGATGTGGTGTATGAGGACGGTTTTTTACAGATAGAAAACGGTAAGATTACTGCTATAGGAAGTATGACGGAATGTCCGCTGGGAAAAAGCGAGAATAATGATATACAAGTTATAAACGCCAGAGGTAATCTAGTAATGCCGGGAATCATAGAAGCACACTGTCATATGGGTATAACGGAAGAGAAAAAAGGTATGGAGGGGGACGACTGCAACGAAAGTGTTGATCCTGTCACTCCGTATCTGCGTGCCATTGATGCAATTAATCCAATGGATGCCGCATTCGATGATGCGTTGAGAGCCGGCATAACTTCTGCAATGATAGGACCCGGAAGCTCCAATGTGGTTGGAGGACAGTTTGCATTTATCAAGACCCACGGAAGATGTATAGACAATATGATAGTAAAGGCGCCTGCCGCTATGAAAATTGCCTTCGGAGAAAATCCGAAGGTGAATTTTTCGGGGAAAGACGTTTCACCGGCAACGAGAATGGCAATAGCGGCAATGCTGCGTCAGGAAATTTTTAATGCAAAAGAATATTATAATAAACGTAAAAACGATAATTGCGCCGTGGATTTTCGATATGAATGCTGGATTCCGGTATTAGAAGGAAAGATTCCGTTAAAGGCGCATGTTCATCGTGCCGATGATATTCTGACCGCTATACGCATAGCCAGAGAGTATAATCTGTCAATGACACTGGACCATTGCAGTGAGGGGCATTTGATAGCGGAAGAAATTAAAGAGAGCGGCTTCCCCGCAATATTAGGACCCGATATGGCAAGCAGAAATAAGATTGAAGTTCAGAATATGGCGTTTAAAACAGCCGGTATTTTAAGTCAGGCAGGAGTTCAGGTTGCGGTTACCACGGACCATCCGGTCTCAATGATTCAGTTCCTTCCAATCTGTGCGGGCCTTGCCGTTAAATCGGGATTATCCGAGGATGAGGGCTTCCGCGCGATTACAATAAATGCTGCTAAAATATGCGGTGTAGATGACAGAGTTGGAAGTCTTGAGGTAGGTAAGGACGGTGACGTAGTCATATTTGACGGGAATCCTATGGAAGTATTTACCAAAGCTTTGTGTACGATTATAGAAGGAAAAATTGTTTATACTGATGAAAATGCAAAACTTTTGTGATAAAATACTAACTGATGTAAATACAAAATTTTTATGGTAAAATACTGTAAGAGTATTTTGAAAGGTTAGTACTTATGGATATAATTAAAAGATACATCAATAAGAGATATATTAGTGTTACAATTGCTGCAGTTTTGTGTATGGGACTATTATCCGGCTGTAACGGACTTTCTGATTTATCACAAACAGGCGAGAATAATCAGGAGCAGGACAACGAGATTGCAAGTCTTGGACTGTCACCGGAATTTGATTATGATATACCTGAAATCCTTCCCGATATTATGGTCAATCAGCTGGGATATGCATCGAACAGCAAAAAAATAGCGGTATTTCGCGGAGAAATACTGCCTGGTACATATGATCTGATAAATGCGGATACGGACGAGATTGTATACACCGGAGAGATTGAGCAGAAAGGGTATAACGAAATAACGCAGGAAAATATATGTCATGGCGATTTTACGGATTATACAACTGCCGGCACATATTATCTGCAGGCCGATATAATCGGGCGCTCTTATACGTTTGTCATTGACGAAAATCCTTATGAGGATATTTTCAAAATGGCACTGAAACAGTACTATTATAATCGCTGTGGACTTACACTTGCTCCGGAGTTTGCAGGAGATACGGCGCATAATGCCTGTCATACCAAAACCGCAAGGCTCATAGAGGATTCAGCGTCACAGGGGGCTTCGGAGTTCGATGTGTCAGGTGGATGGCATATTGACGGAAACGGCAGGAGAGATGTGGCGGATGGCTGTCAGGCGGCCACGGTCCTATTGCTGGCTTATGAATTTTACGGAAGTGCTTTTAACGATGATATTGGCATACCTGAAAGCGGGAATGGTATTCCGGATATAATGGATGAAATAAAATATGAGATAGACTGGCTTCTTAAGATGCAGGATTCGTCCAGCGGTGCGGTATACTCCGCGGTCAGTGTGATTGATAATTCCCAGGCGACATATCAGCTTTATCTGGAGCCTGTTTCGATGGAAGCAACAGTACGCTTTGCGTCCACAATGGCGAAGTTCAGTTATCTTTATCAGGGTTATGATTTAAATTTTGCAACAAAATGTCTTAATGCGGCTGACAGGGCATACCGTTATGCAGGAAAATATCTTAATGATGTTTCGCCGGAAGAATATTTCTGCGCCGCTACGGAACTTTATAGAGCTACCGGAACATTTGGTTATCGTAAGGCTGCACAGGATTATCTGAATGCCGAAGCTTCCCCCGATATGGAAAATGATTATGTTTTCTGGGGCTGTGTGACATATCTTTCCACGAAACAGAAAGTGGATGTAAATATATGTGATAAGCTGATCGGTATTTTGCTAAAGTATGTGGAGGAAGTATCATTTGACTCCAAGAGTTCCAAGTACTTGACTGAGGGAAATAAAGAGCAGGATAATAATGATGAACTGCTTCATAAAATGGAAAGACTGACAGTGGTTGATCATATCATTACGAATCATGAGTATACAACGGTACTTGAAAATCATCTGCATTATTTTCTGGGAAGAAATGCAGGCTCCATTAGTTATCTGGATGGAATAGGCAGCAGAAATTATCAGTTTATCAATGAAAAAACCGGAATTATGAAACAGGTGGATTTGAATGCAAAATTTATTTTATTAATGAGTGCAATTGAAAAAAATCTGATTACGGAGTGATTATACAAGCTCTTTATTTTTAAAATAAGTATCTTTGATAATCTCACGCACGGATGCACCGATTTTCTTCCTGTCCTCACGTGCCATCTCACTCATATAAATTGGTTTGCCGTATTCGATTACTACATGTGCCTTCTTAATTCTTGGAAATTGGTCTTCAAATATCGAGGCGGTGTTGTTGATGCTCATAGGGATAATTGCGCAGCCGCTTCTCTCTGCGATTTTAAAACTGCCTTCATGGAAGGGCAGGAAAGTGTCTTTTTCTTTATTGCGGGTTCCTTCAGGGAAAATACAGATGGAAATCCCGGAATTAATTTTTTCAATACCTTCTTTTATTGTTTCAAGTCCCTGCTTTATATCATCGCGGTCCAAAAACAGACAGTGCAGATATTTCATCCAGTTACGCAGAAGCGGATATTTCAACATTTCTTTTTTCGCAACATACCCGGTAGGTCTGGGAACTCTTACGTATGTAATCAGTATGTCGAAGTAACTCCTGTGATTACCGATATACAGTACAGGTTTGTCCGTCGGAACGTTTTCCTCGCCTATGACGGTAACTTTGGTTCCGGCTATAAATAAACAGACGCCGAATGCCCAGTTGACGATTGCCAGTGAACTGCGGTTCTTAACATCCATGTTAAATTTGCCGATAAAATATTCGATTATCAAAAGCGGTATACTGCAGATTAAAAAGAGTACTACAAAAATTACAATTATAATAAACCTGATCATAAAGCCCTACCTACTTGCTTATTTTGCGATGTTTGTGCATAAGCACAAACTCGCGGGTGAAATTTTTAATTTCACCCTTTTATTTTATAATAAATCACTTTTTTAATCAATAGGAATAGACCTTTCTGTTTTCTAATAAATTAGTAATAACAATGATTCATTGTAAATAGAAAGGAAAGACTGTTGCTATGTATGATTTAGAAAAAAGGATATGGAGTGTCATTTTGGCAGCACTCTTGTGTCTTGGAGTAATTGCCTGCGGAGTAAAGCAGGATCCGATGGAGAAGATCAGGGATTTGGAGTTCAGTGTAATTGCGGAGGATAATCTGCCTGAAGAACTGCTCAGTATAATTTCGGAGAAAAAAGCATCTCCTTTTAAACTGACATTTCAGGATCAGGGATATGTATATATCTGTATCGGCTATGGCGAGCAGGAGACAGGAGGTTACAGTATTACGGTGAATGAGCTGTATGAAACAAGTAATGCAATTTATATTGATACAAATCTGATTGGACCCGGAGTTGAGGATAAAGGGAAAAAGTCACCAAGTTATCCATATGTTGTGGCAAAGACTGAGTATATTGATAAGCCGGTGGTTTTTAAGTGAGAAATGTGATACAATATTAACTATATCAAGGTATAGAGGATAAAGATCATGCTTTATATTAAAGGCGGTTATATAATAGATCCGAAATCAGGACTGGAAGGGTTAAGGGATATTCTGATTAAGGATGATCGAATAGCTTGTATTTCACAGACGGGAAGCACTCTTGCTGAATTACTAAATCAGAATGGTTTGGAAGCGTATGCGGAGCATATGGATGAAATTGACAGGATAGATGCTCAGGGTATGATTGTTTCACCGGGGCTTGTGGATGTGCATGTACATTTCAGGGATCCCGGATTTACCTATAAGGAAGATATTGAAAGCGGTACAAAGGCTGCGGCCGGGGGCGGTTTTACGAGTGTGGTATTGATGGCGAATACCAGGCCGGCGGTTGATAACATAGAGACTCTTAGGTATGTGCTTGAAAAAGGGAAAAAAACCGGAATCCGGGTATATAGCTGCGCCAATGTCACCAAGGGCATGAAGGGTGAAGAACCGGTTGATATGGAGGCTTTGAGTAATGCGGGTGCGGCCGGTTTTACGGATGACGGGATTCCCATCCTGGATGAAGTTTTGCTGCGTGATGCTTTGAGGCAGGCTGCGAAGCTTGGAAAACCGGTAAGTCTGCATGAGGAAAATCCGGAGTATATTACGAATAACGGTATTAATGCAGGCAAGGCGGCACAATACTATGGAATAGGCGGCTCACCGAGAGAAGCTGAAATCAGTATGGTGGAGCGCGACATTAAAATCGCGGTTGAAGAAGAGGCGGATTTGTCCATTCAACATATAAGTACAAAAGAGGCAGTGGAACTTGTGAGACAAGCAAAACGACACTCGTGTCATATTTTTGCGGAAGCTACACCTCACCATTTTGCATTGACTGAAGATGCGGCAATTAAACATGGAACACTGGCCAAAATGAATCCTCCGCTTCGTGAAGAATCGGATAGGCTTGCGATAATAGAGGGACTTAAAGATGGCACAATCGATATGATAGCCACAGATCATGCTCCGCATTCTGCGGAAGAGAAAGAGAAACCAATCACCGAAGCTCCCAGCGGAATCATAGGTCTGGAGACTGCGCTGTCTCTTGGGATAAGGGAACTGGTGCAGCCCGGACATCTTACTATGATGGAACTTATAGATAAGATGAGCCTTGCACCTGCAAAACTATATAAGCTGGATGCAGGATATCTGGCTGAGAATGCACCGGCTGATTTGATTATTTTTGATAAGGATGCCGGGTGGAAAGTTGAAAACTTTGCATCTAAATCTGCCAACTCGCCGTTTATCGGAGAAGCAATGCCCGGAGTTATAAAGTATACGATATGTGGTGGAAAAATTATTTACGAGGCATAATATATACTGAATTAATAATGTTTGATTAATTTATATGGAAAGGAAACGATATGGCACAGAAGAAGAAAGTAAAAACGACAGTAGTGTCACAAACTATAATTGCAGAAAATGTCTATGATTTACTTCTCGAAACCGATCTCGCCATGGATGTCAGACCGGGACAATTTGTAGGCGTTTATCCTAATAATGCATCTACTTTGCTTCCGAGGCCAATAAGCATATGTGAGGCAGACAAAGAGCGCAAAAGGCTTCGTCTCGTATATCGTGTTACGGGGAAAGGAACCAGAGAATTTGCCTCATATCATTCGGGAGATACACTTGAGGTTATTGGAGTTCTCGGCAACGGATTCCCTCTGGAGAAAGCTGACGGTAAAAGCGTTCTTATAATAGGCGGCGGCATAGGCATTCCGCCGATGCTTCAGCTTACCAAGGAACTTAAATCCGATAAGATAATTGTTCTTGGATACAGAGATGAGAATGTTTGTCTTCAGGAGGAATTTTCTCATTACGGAAAGGTGTATATTGCAACCGAGGACGGAAGTGTGGGCAGTAAGGGCAATGTCATGGACGCAATATGGGAAAACGACTTAAGCGCCGATATTATTATGGCCTGCGGTCCTTTGCCGATGCTGCGTGCAATTAAGCAATATGCGGCAAAGAATAATATTGAGGCTTATATTTCCCTTGAAGAGAGGATGGCCTGCGGTGTGGGAGCCTGCCTTGGCTGCGTCTGCAAGACTAAGGAAGTGGACCATCACTCGCATGTGAATAATGCACGTATTTGTACCGATGGTCCGGTATTTGAAGCAAAAGAGGTGGATATCTGATGAATACAAAGGTAACAATTGCAGGAGTCACATTTAAAAATCCGGTTATGACAGCTTCGGGTACGTTTGGCTCCGGAATGGAATATAGTGAATTTGTGGATTTAAACAGGCTGGGTGCGGTAGTTACCAAGGGTGTTGCCAATGTGCCCTGGCCGGGGAATCCGACGCCGCGTGTGGCTGAGGTTTACGGCGGAATGTTAAATGCAATCGGCTTGCAGAATCCGGGAATAGATGTTTTCGTAGAAAGAGATATTCCTTATTTAAAACAATATGATACAGGGGTTATTGTAAATGTCTGCGGAAAAACGGTTGAAGACTATCTTGAGGTTGTGGAAAGGCTGGCGGACGAACCGGTAGATATGCTGGAAATCAATGTTTCCTGCCCGAATGTAAAAGAAGGTGCAATCGCTTTTGGTCAAAAAGCAGACTGCCTTTATGACATAACCTCGCAGATAAAGAAAAAGGCTAAACAGCCCATAATAATGAAATTAAGTCCAAACGTTACCGATATTACGGAGATGGCCAAAGCTGCCGAAGCGGCAGGTGCGGATGCTCTTTCGTTGATAAATACGATAACGGGAATGAAAATTGATATTTATAATAAAAAATTTGTGCTTGCCAATAAAACAGGCGGCCTCTCCGGTCCCGCTATTAAACCTGTGGCAGTCAGGATGGTGTATCAGACAGCTCAGGCCGTAAAGATTCCGATTATAGGAATGGGCGGTATTGCATCTGCGGAGGATGCAATTGAATTTCTGCTTGCAGGAGCGTCTGCTGTGGCTGTCGGCGCAATGAATTTTGTCAATCCCTATGCAACCATAGAAGTGATTGAGGGAATTGAAGCATATATGCGGGATAACGGAGTGGAAGATATAAGTGAATTAATCGGTGCGGTACAATAACAGGGTAAATTCATTTTCACCTTGGAATATATTACCTTCATGCGGCATACAATACAGTAAGTATACGCATGGAGGTATTTTTGTGGAATTAGTGAAGAAAAAGATACATATGGATCGCATTGCAAACCAGGCAGGAACCCAGATGGTATTGGAAGAGGATGTAAATATATCTGATAATAGACCGGACGCCAGCAATCTGATTGCTTCAAAGGGAGAGGTCATCGTGGATGAAGTCCGTATAAATGACGACCGTGTCAGTTTGAGGGGAAAGCTGCAAGTGCAGATGTTGTACATGACTGAAGAAGAGGGTATGTGTGCAAGTATGGATGCCGAGCTTCCGTTTGAAGAAAAAATTAATATGGAGGGAATACATAGCGGAGATTCGGTACTGACCTCATGGACGGTTGAGGATTTGAGTGTAGGACTTATCAACTCCAGAAAAATGAGTGTGCAGGCGATGATTTCTTTCGAAATGGAACAGGAAGAAAGAATGGAACAGGAAGCTGCAGTGGATATTTATCATGATGAACCGGTGGAATATCGCAAACAGCAGTATCCGCTTTTACAGATGTCGGTTAATAAGAAAGATATCTTCCGTATTAAGGAAGAAATGGAGCTTCCAAGTAATCTGCCCAATGCTTTTAACCCGATCTGGCACAGTATAACACTGAATAATGTGGAGTTTAAGGCGCTGGATGGAAAAATCGGTATTCAGGGCGAGATGAAAGCCTTTTTCATTTATGAGGGCGAGGGTGATAATGACAGGGCTATTTGGTATGAAAATACCGTGCCGTTCAGCGGTATGATAGAGTGTCAGGGCTGCCGGGAAAATATGATACCGGATATCCGGTATACAACTTCACAATGCAGTGTGGAAATCAGACAGGACTTTGACGGAGAAGAAAGGGTATTTTGTGTAGAGAATGTATTGGATCTCGAAATCCGCCTCTATGAAGAGGAGAATCTTGAGGTGCTTTCGGATATCTATGGTGTGGCCAAAGAAATTGAAGCAATAACGACAGATGTGTCATTAAAGAGCCTTCTTCATCGCAACAGCGGAAAATGCAGAGTGACAGGTCATGCTAAGATTGAAAATACGGAAATGCACATGTATCAGCTTGTACATAGTGAATGTGAACTTCAGATTGGGGAACAGAGTATAGTTGATAACGGAATTTCGATAACGGGTACGCTTAATGTTACAACGGTATATCTGTGTACAAACGGACAAAATACTTTGTATGCAACCAGGAGCTCCCTGCCTTTCCAATATCTCATCGATGTACCCGGTATAGATGAGTTCTGCATTTATCATATTAACTGGAATTCGGAGCAGCTTTCCGTAACGATGCTGGACAGCGATGAACTGGACATCAAGGCTGTGATTAATTTTGACGTGCTTGTCTTTACAACGAAAAAAACCAGCCTGATAACTGACATAAATGTTTCGGAACTGGATATGAACAAAGTCAGTGAACTTCCCGGAATGGTTATTTACATTGCAGGTGTCGGTGACACACTGTGGGATATAGGAAAGAAATATTATGTGCCTATTGCACAGCTTAAAGAAATCAATGAGCTTACTACTGAAGATATCAAGGCCGGAGATAAAATTCTTGTGGTAAAAGGAATTTCCTAGTAAATCCGGAGTTATATATGGATAAAATCGGGTGAAAATTCATTATTATGCGAGTTTTCGCCCGTTTTTTCGTATAATTTTCTCAATGTGGCACTTAAGTTGTTTTATTTTTTTAAAATTTGTGTTATTATGATAATAAGTGTAATTATGCTTACAGTTAGTTAAATAAAGTTATGGGGGTTAAAATGAAACGTAAAGGACACAAACATAAGGAATCCTTTTCCATATTGCTTATATCCAATGCAGGTAATGAAGGCAGGAAATTTCATATTTCTCAGCTTACACTTCGTCTGCTTATCTGTATGTTTGTTCTGATATGCGTAGTGGCATTATCTATGAGCTTTATAGTGTTTGGTTTTTATCCTGTCGGAGCAGGACACCGGAATCTGAGCAAACAGTTGGAAACGCAGGAGCAGCTGGTAGCACAGCTGGAGGCGGAAAAGGAAAATTTGAATAATGAGATATTGGCTCTTCAAGAGGAGAATGAGACTCTTAAGCAGGCATCTGAAAATAATGATGACGAAACTGATAAAGAGCCGGAATCCGATTCGGATTCTACAATTCCGCGCCGCTATCCGTCTTCAGGGGTAAGTGCGGTTCTTGCATCCTACTCTGAGGAACAGCCATATCTTTCAATAAACACACATACCGAAGGGAATATAGTAGCAACCGGTAACGGTACGGTGACTACAGTCACATCAGACGAAACATACCCGATTATAATTGAAGTAGAACACGACAAAGGCTACAAGTCGCGTTATATGTGCCATCAGGATGCAGAGGTGCAGGCAACCGAGGGCGCACAGGTTGAAGCAGGCGATACTTTGTTTACTATTACCATAGATGACACACAGCTGGATTATCAGATTACCTTTGAGGAAAATCCAATAGATCCGCTGACGGTAATTGAGGCGAAAGGATAAAAAGGAGGAGTATATAATGATGGGAAAAAACAAAAACGCAAATTCAGGAACGGAATTAAAGGCCAGAGTCGGAACACTGATTGGTAAAGGAGCGGTATTCGATGGTAATCTTTCCGCACCGGAAACTCTTCGAGTAGACGGCACAGTGAATGGTAACTGTGAATGTAAAGAGATACTTATTATAGGTGTAGACGGGCAGATTAATGGCGATATTACAGCGCAGAGTGTAATTATTTCCGGCAAAGTAACGGGTGATATTGTGGCGCAGGCAAAATTAGAGCTTCACTCCACCGGTAAGGTCTCCGGAAATATTACTGCAAGATCTCTTGTAATTGATGAAGATGCATTCTTCGACGGAAGGTGCAGCATGACAACTAATTCATCAGGGACACCGGTATCTGTAAGCGGAAATACATCCGATAAGTCAGATGGCAAAAAAAATGATAATGACAACAAGTCTGAATCATCAAACGATAATGATAAAAATAAGAAAAAATACTAATTTGTCATAAACGGGTTTATAAATGTAATGAAATTACATAAAAATGGTAAATAAATTATTATTGCCTATAATGTTTTTTAATGAACCGTACGATATAATTAACAGAAGTGTCAGAACCAATAGGTTCCGAACAGTAACTATTTTAAAATTTTCCAAGGAGGGATTAGCATGAGTGTAAATGGAGTTACCGGTGCAACCAGCACCTATGATGCTTATCAGACAAGCCAGTCAACTGCATCAAAGGCAGAAGAAAATGTAACAAATAATGGCACATCAACAGCTGAGGATAAAGGTGTTGTTTATGAGCCGTCTAACGAAAAAGTAACAGATTCAACAAAGAAAACATATACCCAGAATACAGATTTGGTTAATAAAATGAAAGCAGATGCTGAAAACAGACAGAAGCAGCTGCAGAGCATTGTTGAGAAGTTATTGGGCCAGCAGGGTCAGACATATAACATTGCAAACGATCTTTGGAGTATCTTATCAGGCGGTAAGATTGAAGTGGATGAGGCTACCAGATTACAAGCTCAGAAGGATATAGCTGATGACGGATACTGGGGTGTAAATCAGACTTCAGACCGTATCCTTGATTTTGCTAAGGCTCTTACAGGAGGAGATCCGGATAAGATTGAAGAGATGCGTGAAGCATTTGAAAAAGGCTACAAGCAGGCTGAGAAAACCTGGGGCGGTAAGCTTCCTGAGATTTCCAAGCAAACATATGATGCTGTTTTAGAGAAATTTGACAAGTGGGCTGAGGAAGCTGCACAGGCTAAAACAACAACAGATGCTGCAGCAGAAGCATCAACAACAACTAATACTAATTAATTATTAGTATGCATTATGCCATATAGGTATGGCAGTTTGAATTATAGAATAAAACTCCCGACATTAAAGAGTGACTTTGGTGGCGGGAGTTTTTAATTACATTGACAAATTATGCAGGATTGTATAAAATTAAGTACAATCTATGGTATACTGTATACAAGGTGAAAAACGATGTTTTTCACCTGCAAGTTTGTACCTGCGGCACAAACATCGCGGGGGTGTGGATAGGCAGGGTTGGTATGGACAATATTACTAAGAAAGCATATGCAAAAATAAATCTGGGATTGGATGTTCTAAAGCGCAGGCCGGATGGTTATCATGAAGTAAAGATGGTTATGCAGACAGTGGACATTTATGATACGCTTACGTTTAATGTCAGCGCACAGCCCGGTATTGTTTTAAATACGGACAATAATGAACTGCCGACAGGGAATGATAATTTAATCTGCAAGGCAGCGGGAAAACTTCTTGAGGAAAGCGGTATAAAGCAGGGAGTAGAGATTTTTTTGGAAAAAAAGATTCCTGTTGCGGCAGGGATGGCAGGCGGCAGTGCGGATGCCGCTGCCACATTACTTGGACTGAATGAATTGTTTGAGCTTGGATATTCTCTTGAAGAATTGCAGAAAATAGGCGTCAAGCTGGGTGCGGATATTCCATACTGTCTTATGGGCGGTACGTCTTTGTCTGAGGGAATAGGAGAGATTTTAACAAAGCTGCCGACACCTCCTCAGTGTACATTACTGATTGCCAAGCCTGATATCAATGTTTCTACTAAATTTGTCTATGAAAATCTGCATGCAGACAGCCTGACTTATCATCCGGATATTGACGGGATGATAGCAGCCATTAAAGAGGGGAGCCTTAGCGGCATAACAGGCAGACTTGGAAATGTTCTTGAAACAGTTACGGTTCGGGAATATCCTGTAATAAATGAAATAAAAACCCTGATGAAGGATGAGGGCGCGGAAGGTGCACTGATGAGCGGAAGCGGACCAACGGTATTTGGTATTTTTACAGACGCAAAAGCGGCAAAAAATGCCGCAAAGGAAATTGCGATAGAGGAACTTGCAAAACAGGTCTTTGTGACCGGATTCATTTGATGGGGGAACATATATGGGTGATAGTTTTCAGGCTGATATGGATGAATTCCTTCCTTTGAGGGATGTTGTGTTCAATACACTCAGAAAGGCGATTTTAACCGGAGAATTGAAGCCGGGAGAGCACCTTATGGAAATACATCTTGCCAACAAACTAGGGGTCAGCAGGACGCCTATAAGAGAGGCGATTCGTAAGCTGGAGCTGGAAGGTCTTGTAATCATGATTCCAAGACGCGGGGCTTTAGTGGCACAGATTACCGAAAAGGATCTTAAAGATGTACTGGAGGTAAGAAGAGCTCTGGATGCACTCTGTGCCGAACTGGCCTGTGAAAGAATCACACAGGAAGAAAAGCAGCAGTTAAAAGCAGCCTGTGATGAGTTTGAAAAAGCAACAAAGACAGGTGATACAACAACCATAGCGACAGCGGATGTAAAACTGCATGAAATCATTGTGGAAGCTACCGGGAACCGGAGGCTTATCCAAATGATCAAAAAACTTTCGGATCAGATGTACAGATATCGTTTTGAATATATTAAAGAAAAAGACCAGCATAATAATCTGATAGAAGAACATAGAATGATTTATGAAAGCATAATTAATAATGACAAGGAACAGGCAGCCAGAGCTGCCAAGGTGCACATTGATAATCAGGAGAAATCCATAATCAAGCAGATAAGGATGGAGAATAAAGAGAAATAAAATATATTATTATCGGAATATTCATCAAGTTACAGGCAATACTCCTTTATAAGCCAGATACAGACGTATTGGCATAAAGGAGGATATAAGATGAATTATTTAAGAAGTTTCTTTTTAGGAATATATAATAAGGTATATAGCTTGAGCAAGAATCAGTATATTCAGCTCACAGGCGCGGCAGTAGGACTTGTAGCTCTGGTCTGGTGGTGTGTGCTTTATCCGGAGCTTTGTTTTCCAAGGGATACTTATGAGGCCGTTTATGAGACGGATGATATATATGAGGATGTAATTACTGAGGCAGAGGATGAAAATAAGGAATCCGATTTCGGAACATCCGGAATATATCCTGATATACTGAGAGCCAATGACGAACAAATAGTTATTAAGAGCAGACTGTTTGAGTGGCTTAGTCAGAAAAAATAATATTTAGAAAATCATCGGAGAAAAAAGAAATAAAAGGAGTATTGGCATGTTATGAAAAATAATGATTTGCTTTGTAATGCGCCGATAGGGGTTTTTGATTCCGGAGTCGGCGGATTGACAGTGGCAAGAGAAATAATGCGCCAGCTGCCGAATGAAAGGATAGTGTATTTTGGTGATACTGCAAGAGTGCCTTACGGCAGTAAATCACGGGATACAATAACAAGATTTTCGAGACAGATTGTCAGATTTCTGCAGATGCAGGAAGTAAAGGCAATTGTAGTTGCCTGCAATACCGCAAGCGCATACGCACTCGATGAACTGGAGCATGAAGTGGACATACCGATAATCGGAGTGGTAAAGCCGGGAGCCAGAACTGCAATAGAAGCAACGCACAATGGTAAAATAGGAGTTATTGCTACCGAAGCAACCATTGGGAGCGGAATCTATAAAAGATACATAGAAGAAAATGACACAAGTGTCAGTGTGATAGAGAAAGCCTGTCCGCTATTTGTGCCGCTTGTAGAAGAAGGGTTATGGGAAGACCCGGTTACGGATGAGATAGCCAGAAGGTATCTTACGGAATTGATTGATATAGACATTGATACCCTGATTCTTGGATGTACGCATTATCCGCTGATACGTTCAACCGTTGGCAAGGTTATGGGAGATAAAGTGACCCTTGTCAATCCGGCTTATGAAACTGCAAGAGAGTTAAAAGAGCTGCTTGAAAAAGAGGGACTTGAGAGTGAAAAAAGACCCGAGCTTGGGACCGAGTTGTATCGCTTTTTTGTAAGTGATGCCGCGGATAAGTTTCAGAAGTTTGCCAATTCCATTATTCCTTACGGGATTCTTTCTGCTAAGGCAATCAATATAGAGGAATATTAGGTTTGTATGCTGAAAGAAAGGTCCGGTTATTGTTATGACCAAAGATGTGTTGATAGAGTTTAGTTCCGTCCAGTACGGTGCAGAATCCGTATCATCTAAAACCGAATATACCGTACAAGGTGTATATTATGAGAAAAACAAGAAGCATTATCTTCTCTATGACGAAGTTATGGAAGGTTTCAAAGAACCTGTAAAAAACAAGGTCAAATTTGGAAAAGATAATCTTGAAATCATAAGAAGCGGACCTGTAAATGTGCGTATGTTTTTTGAAAGCGGCAAGAAAAACGTCGCAAATTATAACACTCCTTATGGAGAGATACAGCTTGGCATAAACACTAAAAAAATTATTATTTCTCATTCTCCCGATAATATTTCAATAAACGTGGAATATTCGATTGAGTCCGACGGCCAGCCGCTTTCAGAGTGTATTATCAGCATAAAAATACAACCTTCTATTTAACAGGTGTAGCACCGGCTTTTTCCTGCGCTTTTTCAATAGCGCGTTTGAAGAAGCCTTTTTTCTTCTGTTCTACCGGCGCCTGTTTACCATGAAGACCTTTGACATCGGTAATATATATTCCGCTTACAACGGCTTTTACTTCTTTTTTTACAGGTATGGAATCGAAAATCTTCTCATCCGAGATTAGGGACATTATCTGTGGACCGACCTTTGCCTTTACAATTGGCAATTTAGAGTTCCTAAGCATCTTGGGAGTCTGATCAACGACCATTTGCGGCAGTCCGGCATCCTTTAGCCGCATTCGCTTTTTATCGATTATAAGCATCGAAACAGTCTGTTTCATAGCATCTATCTGAGCCTGCTGCTCTTCCTGCTTCTTCTGCATTTTTTTGCCTAAAAAGTATAAAACTACCATTGCGATTATAAGAACCGCCACAATGCACAATATTACTATTGTTGCTGTTTTCATATTAATAAACCCCCGTTCTTGTGGTCGAAAAATTTTCAACCTTTCTAAAGCCTGATATTCCATATTTTAGCATTGAATTGAATATTAGGCAAGGGATGGAGAGATTATTTTATAATAAACACTTTCGTTAAATGCCAAATTATGATATATTTATCTGTATATAAAACAAGAAAGGCAAGCTGTTATGTTTAGAAAAAAAATTGCGTTATTGTCGGCAGTTGTGCTGACTGTAGGCATGTTGTCCGCGTGTGGAAACAATACGTCAGAAAATAATGCAGACAATAGTGTGGAAAATACCGTGGACAGTAAGGCGGATAATGATGCGGGAAATACCACTGATAATAGTGTAGATAATACATCAGGCAATGATGCAGACTATGTATATATCAGTGAATTAAAGGCTGATGATTATGTCACATTGGGTGAATATAAAGGTATTGAGCTTAATGAGACACCACCATCAGTTTCCGAGGATGACGTTAGTCAATATATCAATACTTATGTTCTGTCGTCACAAGCAACTACTGTACCTGTAGAAGACAGAACTGATGTTCGAGAAGGGGATACGGTCAATATTGATTATGCCGGTTATAAAGACGGAGTTGCATTTTCCGGAGGTACGGCACAGGGCTATGACCTGACTATCGGTTCAGGGACTTTTATTCCGGGATTTGAGGATGGACTTATCGGAAGTAATCTAGGAGATACCGTCTCACTGGATCTGACTTTTCCGGAGAATTACGGTAATGCTGATCTGGCAGGTGCTGCGGTAGTTTTCGAGGTTAAAGTTAATAGTATCTCGGTTACGGAAGTGCCGGAGCTTACAGACGAACTGGTACAGGAACTGAATATCGGAGACTGCTCTACTGTAGAAGAATTAAGAGATTATATGTATGATTATTTATATTCAAATGCAGAAAGCACATATAGCACGACACTTAGAAATGATATAACTAAAGCGGTTAAGGCAAATTGCACATTTAAAGAAGAACTTCCGGAGAAACTGATAGACCGCTATTATGATTTATTGATAGAAGATATGTTAGCGGCTGCATCATATTATGGTATGGATTTAAGTACTTACATTCAGAATGCTTACAACATGGATGAAGAGACTTATACCGAAATCGCAAGAGACAATGCACGGAATATGGCTGAGCAGTATATAATGTTTCAGGCGATTGCTGATATGGAAGAACTCAATATGACAGATGAAGAAATAGATACGACCAGTGAAGAATGGGCGTCCAATTATGGATATGAATCGGTTGATGCCTTATTAAATCAGATAGATAAAGATACACTTAGTGAGTATTTTATGGCGGAAAAAGTAGTAGAATTCCTGCTTGAAAATGCAAATATTAATACAAATTAACCGGAGTGAGAGATAAGTTTGATTATACTAATAAACCATAATAAATGAAAGGTAAGGTTATAGAGATGGATTTAACAGATATCAGGGATTTATACCGTAACAAAGGAGAATATATTGATAAGGAGATAACAGTCGGCGGCTGGGTGAGAAGTATCAGGGATTCCAAGACTTTTGGATTTATCGTGGTTAACGACGGAACTTTTTTTGAACCGCTGCAGATAGTATATAGCGATGCACTTGAGAATTTTGACACTATATCCAAACTTAATGTAGGCTCTGCAATTGTGGCAAAAGGAAAAATTGTGGCAACACCAAATGCAAAACAGCCTTTTGAAATGCAGGCGCAGGAAATCATGGTGGAAGGCCCCTCTACTGCGGATTATCCTTTGCAGAAAAAGAGACATACATTTGAGTATCTTAGAACAATTTCCCATTTGAGACCAAGGACAAATACCTTCCAGGCAACTTTTCGTGTACGCTCACTGATTGCCTATGCGATACACACTTTTTTCCAGGAGAGAGGCTTCGTATATGTGCACACACCGATTATTACAAGCAGCGACTGTGAGGGTGCAGGTGAGATGTTCCAGGTAACTACGCTGGATTTGGAGAATATTCCAAGAAATGAAGACGGAAGTGTAGATTACTCACAGGATTTCTTCGGAAAGCAGACCAGCCTTACGGTAAGCGGACAGCTGAATGTAGAAACGTACGCTTTTGCATTTAAAAACGTATACACATTCGGACCTACTTTCCGCGCGGAAAATTCCAATACAACAAGGCATGCGGCTGAATTCTGGATGATTGAGCCGGAAATAGCTTTTGCGGATCTAACCGATGACATGATGCTTGCGGAAGCAATGCTTAAGCACATTATCCGCTATGTACTGGATAATGCACCGGAGGAAATGAACTTTTTTAACCAGTTTGTAGATAAAGGTCTGATTGATAGATTAAACCATGTTCTGAATTCGGACTTTGGACATGTGACTTATACAGAGGCAATAAATATTCTGGAAAAGCACAATGACGAATTTGAATATAAGGTATCATGGGGCTGTGACCTTCAGACAGAGCATGAGAGATATCTGACGGAGCAGGAGTTCAAAAGACCTGTGTTTGTAACGGATTACCCGAAGGAAATCAAGGCCTTTTATATGAAGCTGAACGAGGATGGTAAAACAGTCGCAGCTATGGACTGTCTGGTTCCGGGAATTGGAGAGATCATCGGAGGCAGCCAGAGAGAAGATGACCTGGAAACATTGGAAAAAAGAATGGATGAGCTCGGACTTAACAAGGAAGATTACCGGTTTTATCTTGACCTTAGAAAGTACGGCTCCGCAAGACATGCCGGTTTCGGTCTTGGCTTTGAAAGATGTGTTATGTATCTGACCGGTATGGGTAATATAAGAGATGTTGTGCCCTTCCCGAGAACGGTTAATAATTGTGAGTTATAATAGCGTGAAATAATATATTCTTCCTACAGATTTGAGATACTGCAAAGCATATTTGCAAGATGAGGTACGTATGAAAAAGCAGATTATAAAATTTGTAAGCTTAATAACGGTTTTGACTATGCTTGCCATAATGGTTGAGCCGGTATCGGCCACCACAATTTCCGACATACAGAAGGAAAAAGAAGAGAATGAATCACATCTTAAAGATGTAAATAAACAGATTTCCAATTATGTGGGAGCACAGGCTGACATCGGAAGTGAAATAGAAGATTTGGATGCGGAAATGGTCAGCCTGCTTACAGACATAAATCTTATTGAAGAAGAAATCACTCGTAAAGAGGAAGAGATAGAAACAACTCAGATGGATTACGATGCTGCGGTGGCAAACAAAGACGAGCAGTATGAGTCAATGAAAATCAGGATTAAGTTCATGTATGAACAAGGCGATGCATCATATCTGCAGCTCTTTCTGGAATCAGCCAATGTGGCCGATATGATGAATAAGGTGGAGTATGTTGAAAAGCTTTATGAATACGACAGAAATCTGCTTGAAGAATACCAGGCAACCGTTGAAGAAGTTGCGGCTCTGCAGGATAAACTGGAAGAGGAAAAGTCCGAATTACAGACCTCTAAGTATGAGCTTGAGGAAGAACAGACCTATGTAGAAGAAACACTTGCTAGGAAAAAAAACGAATATGAGAATTATGAGGTAATGCTGGCTAAGGCAAGACAGGAAGCTGCCGCTTATACGACTAAAATCAAACAGGAAACCGCACAGATTAAGAAGTTGGAAGAAGAGGAAGCCAGAAGGAAGGCTGAGGAGGAAGAAAGAAAAAGAAAAGAGCAGGAAGCCTTGCTTACACAGAACGAAGATGCCGATAACTCAAACGATGGAAATTCAGACAAAAGCAATGGTGATTCGGGAAGTGATTCTTCCAAGCAGGAAAAGCCTAAAGCTTCACCTTCAGGCAGCTCAAAAGGCCAGGAAATTGCAAATTACGCCTGCAAATGGGTAGGTAATCCCTACAAGGCTGGAGGTACCAGCCTTACGGACGGTGCAGACTGCTCCGGTTTCGTGTGGGCGGTTTATAATCATTTCGGATATAATCTGCCGAGAAGCTCATACGCGCAGTCCTCAATAGGAAAAGGAGTTTCTTATTCGGAGGCGCAGCCGGGAGATATTATTTATTATGGCGGACATGTGGGACTTTATATTGGAAATGGACAGATTGTGCATGCCAGTACCGAGAAGACCGGGATAAAGATTGCGCCGGCTACATATAGGAGTATTATTACTATTAGGCGGGTTTTGTGAGAATAGAACCCAATAACATCTGGATATGCGAAAGAATAGAACGCGTTAAGCTTATGCCTTGGAGAATGGCTTTGATGGATTCCTAATTTTAAGGAATTGCTGAGTAAATTAGGATAAAATGCATAATGCATTTTCAATGTGTAGATCTCTTTAAATACTTTAATATTTTTGGAACACAAAAAAGACAATGAACCATAGGGTTATTGTCTTTTTTGTTCTTAATTAAGCTGCCTCTTACAATCAAAATTATATTAACGCAACTTTTATGTAATTGATTAATTAAATACTTCAAGAAGAATATTTCTTAGTTTTAAAATGAACTGCCAAAGGTTAGCATACCTATTATAAAGAGAATGAACATTATGCCAAATCTTGGGCCAAAATTCATTTTTATTTTAATCTTTGGGCATATTATGAGACCTCCTACAATGAAACACACAGCAGCCATAAAGCTTGTGCTAAATACAGTAAGGCAACATAATATCATTATACTTGTTGCAAACCACATAATAAATTCTTTAATTGAATTAGCAAATGAACTAAGCTTACTTACTGATTGAGGTTTATAGCTATGCTCTTGTGAAATCGATTCTTTAAATGATTCTACAAGTGAACTAAGCTTATTAATAAATTGTGGTTTATCCTTCTGAACTTCGGTATTTGATTGTTGCATATGCTGCGTCTGCTGCGTCTGCTGATATTGTGGTTCGGGTTCAGGCATTTTTACTAATGATTCTTCGGTTTCCTCATTGCCTTGAACATCCAAAACCGTTTCTTTTGACTCAACGGTGACGAAATCTTCTTTATCGGATGTCTTGGATGCAAGCGACTTGTCAAATACTTCTTTGCTGACAGAGCTTATCGTACGTTTTATTGCCTTAAGGTCATTTATTGACTTTTTATTTATTGAGGCATCTCGGAAAAAGTTTATAAACGCGTCTGAAATATCATATCTGGACAGCGCATCCTGCTCCAACAGGGTCGAAATGCTTGTATAAGCGGATTTCATTGCCCTCATCAAATCGTTTGAAGTGTTGTTTGTGTTTGTAGCAATATTTGACCCTTGATTGATTATCTCGGTTTTTACGCCTCGTTCCACATCAGGTTGATCGGTCGTATCTCCAAGATGAAGATTCTCCTCAACTGACACAAATACTATCGGCTTTTTGTTATTGACAGCAGTTAAAAGCTCCAGAAAACAAGCATAGCTCTCTATGTAGCTTTGACTTACGAACGCTACTATTACATCTGCACCGCGAATGTTTCGTAACATAGGTACGATCCACTTGTCGTTCACCTTATCAAATGCCTTATCTGCATATGCACATAGACCATATTGTTGCTGGAGCGGTACAACGACATTCTTAAATACTGTCTCCCAGTTGTCACTTGAGTAGCTAATAAAAGCGTAAGGCTTTCTCTGAGAACACTCTGTTATCACCAGATTTTTTTCGAGATAATCCGAACGTTCTCTCTTTTGTGATTCATTCAATGCCATTGTTTTTACTCCTCTCAATTTGCTGGTATTATAAAATACCATATATTAGAGCATATTTTATCATATATTGCGTCTTATAACAAGATTTTTGAAGCTTTTTATCGGAAATTGGCTGAACGGGAAACTTAATTTATTCGTTATTTTGCATTTTGCTTTTTATTGCCTCAACATTCTTTAATTTCTCTTCTGTGCTGAGTTCAGAAAACGGTATAAGACTGCTATGTATACGTCTGCTACTGTCTGTATCCGTACCATATTTCCAATTGTGTATATAATGATATCTGCACCACCTGATATGTTCAAGTTCTGCAATACTTAACAAAGGAACTCCCTTTTCAATTAATCGGTTTATTACGTGCATATAGTCCGATGAACTTACATTGGAATACCTTTTGAAACAGTCAAGCTTTTCCCATGGGGCACCCCCATGTTGGTTTACATAAAAATTGTGCTGTTTGCGGGCGGCTTCAATTGATTTTTCATTCAGAATTATGTCGATGGAAGCCATCTCCTTTGCTGTTCCGAAACATATAAGTCTGTCTTTTCCAAAAAGGTTTGTTATAATATCACCATTAGGGGTATATATATAAATCTGCTGATTGACCGGTGCTGCTGAAAGTAATTTACTTACGGCTTCGATGTTTCTGTTCTCATCTGAACTGGCGCATACTATGATTCTGTCAAAATCCGGCATCTTGGCAAATTCGTAATTGCCGTCGTCATGAAATATTATTTCATCTGGTGCCATTTTATTAAGCTCGGTATGTTCTCGCCTGAATTCTGTTCCATCACCATAAATGTGATATTCAAAATGTTGTCCGGGATCGATAATGTTCATCTGAAGTCCATATAGCAAAATATTTTTGCCTACATTTTCAAATCCGATTATTGCAATTTTTTCACTTTTTTCAACCGGATAATCTCTCCAATACTGCCTTGCGCAGTTTTCTGCAATGCTAAAGACTGTTATCATAGAGTTTTCGATATTTTGTCTTGATATATTTTCCAACATTATGTACACATTTTTATCTTTGAGAGATTCGTAATTTTTATTATAAAATTTTAGATTTTGAGTATCACTTGAAAACATAAGCAGATACCTTGAAGCATTTTTTATAAACTTTTTATCTCCTCGTATTCTCATTCGCGGGTTTAAACTATCAAATATGTATTCGGCATAACTTGAATTACCATAAACGACTGTTACGCTTGAGACTCGAAGTTTAAGCCAGTTTATTATATCATTCATCTTGTTGAATATATTCATCAAGATGCTGAAAGTTGCTGCCAGCGCCATAAATCGTGCAATCTGAAGAAGTCCGTCAGCGGGTACTTCACTTTCGGTACTGCCGCCATACAGCTTGATAGATGCATAAATCGCGTCCAAAAGAGGAAATTTGTGAGTGTCTTTTTGTTCCCTAAAAGCAGGACAGTAACTGTAGATTCCTATAAAAAATGGAAGAATCTTATATAATACATTTAGGAATTTATTGAATATTTGAATATTTTTTTTCATAATGACTCCTTATTTATCAATATCTTTCTGACAAACTTGCAGAATATAATCGATTTGTGTTGAATTTAGCATAATTACTATAGCATATATTCACAATCATATCTATATGGGACGACATAAATATTGTGAAGGAATTTAATATATATCAAGCAGTCATTTTACTCATTTTTTTATTTACAATAATGGTGCTCTTATCTACAATTTGTGCAGTTTGTTCCCTTAAAATTGCGATTTGTTCCTAATATATTGCAATTAATAATAAATTGTGTTATATAGAAATTTACTGAATTTTACATTCTATATCAAAATTTCAACATTTTTTTGGTTAAATTTTGTTTTTTTTCTATTGACTAAACTGGTTAATTTATATATTATTACTCTGTATAAATATACCATAAAATCATTATTTCAACATAATTATATTATAATTGACATTTATGTATAAAAGAGAAAGGCAGGAGTGTGCATGGATCATCAAGCTATGTTTTTAATTACGATTTTCGCATTAGTTATTTATTACATAATAGCGGAGTTTGCATGGCAGCTTATGAAAAAGCAATTCAGAAGGAGACTGGTCATAGGTGTCCTTTTAGCGGCGCTGTTGTTTACCCAGATAGATTTTGTAAATCTATTTACACAAACAAACGCTGAAACAGTGTCGGCTGCTACAGAGGATGATGAAGCCGCTATAGATATGGAATCTGTATCAAACATGGAAGCCGATAACGGCATAGCAGAACTTCCTGCCGATACTACGCTGTCTGATGATATAACTGAGCAGACCGAGCCTGAGGAAGAAACTGCACCCGAAGGTGAACCCACCGTGGATGGAGAAAGCACTCCCGAAGGTGAACCCGCCGTGGACGGAGAAAGCACTCCCGAAAGTGAATCTGCCGTGGACGGAGAAAGCGCTTCTGAAGGTGAACCCACTGTAGATGGGGAAAGTGTGCCCAAAGGTGAATCCACCGTGGATGGGGAAAGCACTCCCAAAGATGAATCCAAGGAGGAGAAAGAAGGCACATCTAAAGATGAAACCACAGCAGATGGAGAGACTGCTCCAGATGTGAAAACTCCTAATAACGAAATTCCCTCGAATATGGAAACGCCGGATGAAAAGAGCATATCGGATGCAGAAAAACAGGAAAATTCTGAGGATGATACTAAAGAAGTAAATGAGACGCATATAAAATATGTCATAAATGAAAAAATTTTGAAATCTGCAGGCGGGATTGCCTTGTTTTCAGTAGATGATGTGATGGCGATATCGGAGACAGCTGATACTGATATGGATATTCATGACAGCCTCGATTGGAAAAAATGGGAAGATACCAGTAGTCTACCAACCTCAGGTAACTATTATCTGGATAAGGATGTAGTGCTTGATAAGTTTGAATGGAAATTGACTGGAACACTCAATCTCTGTTTTAATGGTAATAAATTTTCAGGTAGCATTTTGGGTATTAAAACAGACCCTTTTGAACTGAATATTCATGACTGTCGCGGTGATAGTTCACACATAAGCTATAAAATCTTTTATTATAAAAATTATGGAACGGATGCAAAGTATGAGTATGAGGGCAGATATACATATGGGAAAGGTTTGACATCACTGTATGTTCCACCGAAGAGGACTGGCTATACCTTTGAGGGGTGGTATAAGGATTCGAATTGCAACGAAGATGATAAGGTGACGAGCATTAGCGAAACAGATGAAGGTAATATGGATCTTTATGCGAAGTGGGAAGTAGAGACCTACACGATCACTTATTATCTAAACAATGAGAATGGATCTCATACGGACAGCTATGCATATGGAGAGGGTTTGGAACCACTGTATGAACCACCGGAGTGGAAAGGCCACAAGTTTTTAGGTTGGTATAAGGATTCGGATTTAAGTGACGGGCCAGTGACAAGCATTAGAGAAGATGAAACAGGTGATAAGAAGTTTTATGCGAAGTGGGAAGCAGAGACCTACAAAATCACTTATTACAAAAACGATGGAACAGATGAATCGTTTGAGGGCAGCTATACATATGGAGTAGGCTTGGAATCACTGGATTCTCCACCGGAAAGGACCGGATACACCTTTGAGGGATGGTATGAAGACTCCAAATGCAACGGAGAAGAAGTGACAAACATTAGCGATACTGAAACAGATGATAAGGAATTTTATGCGAAGTGGACACTAGAGACCTACACAATCACTTATTATATAAACGATGGAACGGAAGCATCGTATACGAGAAGTTATACATATTTAGATACAGTCACACTGGAGGCGCCACAAACCAACAGGGATCACTACAGCTTTAAGGGTTGGTATGAGAACGCGGATTGCAGCGGAGAAGAAGTGAAAAGCGTTGGGCCTGGTGAAGCTGGTGACAAGATATTTTATGCGAAATGGGAAGCAGAAAGCTACAAGATCACATATCATCTGAACAATG
>JAFLTH010000010.1:52493-54810 GCA_022510525.1 Lachnospiraceae bacterium
GGTATGATAATTCAGGCTTAACCGGAGAACCGGTGGAGAGAATTGGAGATGATGAGATCGGTGATAAGAAGTTTTATGCGAAATGGGAAGCAGAAAGCTACACAATCACTTATTATACAAATGGCGGAGATATAGAGAATAAAGATAATTATACAAGCTATACATATGGAGTAGGCTTGGCGGAACTGCCTACACCGACATGGGAAGGCCACAATTTTTTGGGCTGGTATAAGGATTCGGATTTAAGTGACGGGCCAGTGACAAGCATTGGACCTAATGAAGCAGGCAGCAAGACTTTTTATGCAAAGTGGGCAGATACCTATAAAATCACCTACAATCCTGGAGAGTTTGGTGAAGGTGAGATAGAGTCGCAAACTAAAATTGAGGGAAGGGATTTACCACTTTCTTCAGAAACGTTTACCCACAAAGAAAAAGATAGTGGTTATATACAGACAGGCTGGGTAACAAGCAATGGCAAAGAATATGGGTTAGGTGCAACATATTCAGAAGATGCTGATATCACCCTCTACCCTGTATGGTCATTGACCTACAAAGTCACCTATAATAAAGACGGTGGAACGATTGAGAATGAAAGCAAGTATACAAGTTATATCTACGGAGTGGGTCTGGTCCTGCCAACACCAACCAGAACAGGCTATACTTTTGGAGGATGGTATAATAGTTCTTTATTAAGTGGAGAGGTGATAACAAGTATTGGAAAAAATGTTGAAGGAGATCAAACCTTTTATGCCAAGTGGACAGTCAACACCTACAAAATCAGCTACTATACAAATAGCGGAACGATAGCGAATGAGAGTGACTATACCAGCTATACATATGGTAAAGGATTGACCCTGCCAAAACCCACCAGAAAAGGATACACATTTAAAGGCTGGTATGAAAACTCAGGTTTTACAGGCTCAGTAGTAACCACTATCTCTACCACAGCCATAGGTAACAAAACTTTCTATGCCAAGTGGTCTAAGAATAGTACTGACAACGGCGGCGGTAATAATGGCAGTGGTAATAGCGGCGGCTCAACAACGCCAAGCGATGATGATTCAGGTAGCAACAGTGGGGATGATGGTGGCTCTAATGATAACGTAAGCGGCACTACGCCTAATCCTACGCCAACGCCGACTCCTACCCCTACTCCTACTCCTACTCCTACTCCGTCCGATACTGATGATAAGACAAAAACAACCTCAGACCCTGCTAAATCAAAGAAAAAGACATCATCAACCAAAAGTACAGGCGGTACAGGAAACTCAAACGATACAGACAAAAAATCTGATAAAAACTCGGATAATGGCGAAGTATCCGATGAGACTAAAGAATCTGAAGCAATCACTGACGATACAGTTAGTATTTCCATGGGAAATGGAACTGTAAACATTACTGTTATCAGTGATGAGTGGAAGCATGGCGCGGACGTTGCAAATACTGTGACAGCCGTTAATTCAATACTGACGCCGGGACAGAAAAGGCTTGCAAAAGATGGTGAAAACATTGATATCAAGTTAGTGGTAAAAGATATATCCGGAAAGCTACCTAAAGAAGATAAAGATATCATAGAAAATGGATTAAAGGCAGACAGCGAAAATGAAGAAGATGATGACCAGCTTCTTCCGGTTGAATACATAGATATTTCTGTGTACATAAAGACAGGAGAAGATGATTGGGCTGAAATAACTCAAACACCTGAACCAATTGAGGTAGTACTGGGAATTTCAAAAGAATTATCTGATAGTGAAACGCTTTATATTGCCAGATCGCATAACGGTGAATATGCGCTTTTGGATGACTTAGACAGTAAGCCGGATACTATCACAATTAAGACCGCATTATTCTCAACTTATGCGATTGTACAACCGCAGATAATGCCCATAGCAGATACAACTACAAATGCAGATGCAAGTACAGATGTAAATGCAAATATAAATGCCGTTACAAATGCAAATGGAGCATCCATATCTGCATCGGCATATTCATGGCTACCTGTTACTTTACTTGTTATAGGTGTTTTGGAGATACTTGGGATTATAATCATCTTTATTCTTGCGAAACGGCTTAAGAAAAATAAAATGTACGCCTGATATGAAATATGTAAAATAAACTAAGTATAAAACGAATGGAAGCATACGGCTGCCATTCGTTTTATTTTTATTTTCCTTTCGGCAAAGTATTTGAAGAAAGCAATTTTATGAGTATAATAAAAATCAAGGAAAAGAGAGGGGTTAATTGAAATGTCAGCAAGTCAAATTTCCGGGGCTATCATTGTCCCACATCCACCTATTATTATACCAACCGTAGGCCG
>JAFLTH010000100.1 GCA_022510525.1 Lachnospiraceae bacterium
ACCTCGCTAAGCACCGGCGTTTTTAGAGGGTCTTTCAGCGGAAATCCTTTTCCACCGACACCCCTCCTCGCTTGTTCTCAATCTAATATCAGCTATCTGTTATGAGAATAAGGATAATTGTTCATATTGTATACCGTCTTGTGAAAATGGTAGTTTTTCTTTTTGATATGTTAAGTTTCTAACTATATAATTCTCTTCAATTTTAGTTGGGTACATCATTCTGCCATTGCATGTAATAAAGTATAGGGCGCGTTTTAGCACAACGCCGATTTTCTTTAAATCATCAAAATTCAGACTTCCAAAACGTCTTGCCTTAACGATACGACTGGCGCTTTTTACGCCTATGCCGGGGATTCTGAGAAGGAGATGGTAGTCTGCACGGTTGATTTCTATCGGAAACAGTTCTAAATGCCTGACAGCCCAATCGGCTTTGGGGTCTATCATCATATTGAAGTTGGGGCGGTCACTTGTTAAAAGTTCGTCAATAGTAAAATCATAGAACCTAAGCAGCCAGTCCGCCTGATAGAGTCTGTGTTCCCGTAAAAGCGGCGGTCCGCCGGGAAGAGCCGGGAGGTCCTTATCCTCGTTTACATTCACAAAGGCGGAGTAATAAACTCTTTTTAAAGAAAACTTTTGATATAGGCTCTCCGCAACTGTCATAATCTGGTAATCGCTTTCAGGAGTAGCACCGATTATCATCTGCGTTGACTGCCCGGCCTCGCAGAAATGCGGTGAGTGATTATACAGTACCAGTTCTTCACGGTTTGCCTTGATTCCGTTTTGAATCTGTCTCATAGGTTTTAAAATATTTTTGCGATTCTTATTGGGAGCAAGTTGCTTAAGGCTCTCGGCGGTCGGAAGTTCTAGGTTCACACTCATCCTGTCTGCAAGGAAGCCTGCTTTCTGTATCAGAACGGGGTCCGCACCCGGAATCGCTTTAACATGTATATATCCACGGAAATTGTATACGGTACGCAGCTTGTACAGTGTCTGGCATATCAGTTCCATAGTATAATCAGGACTGTGGAGGATTCCGGAACTCAAAAATAAACCCTCTATATAGTTGCGTCTGTAAAACTGCATAGTCAGTTCGCACACTTCATCCGGCGTAAACGAAGCCCGCGGCACATCATTGGAGCGTCTGTTCATACAGTATTTGCAGTCAAAGATACATTCATTCGTAAACAGTATTTTCAAAAGTGAGATACAGCGTCCGTCAGCGGCAAAACTATGGCAAAGTCCTGCTTTTACGGTATTCCCGATTCCTTTACCGTCACCTCTTCGTGACGAGCCGCTGGAACTGCAGGAAACATCATATTTGGCAGCGTCGGCAAGTATATTAAGTTTATCCATAATTGACATTTCCGGTGAAATCCTGAATTCCATGATATACCCCATTTTCAGTCTGCGGTTTAATACAAAAAGAACAAATGTTCTAATTCCTACTGCTATCATATCATACCGAATGATTTATTGCAATAGTTTTTAGAACATTTGTTCGTGTTTTACTATTATCTTATTTAATTAGGATTTGTCTCCTGCACTAATGTCATATATGTCAGGATATAATTTTATCTTCCGGAACCCACTTCCTGATCTTTCCAAAAAGCTCCTCCATCATGATAGGTTTAGCCACAAAATCGTTCATGCCTGCCTCTAAATACTTCTCACGGTCGCTCTTTGCGTCATTTGCAGTAAGTGCAAGAATCGGAAGATTCTTATAGTAGTCTCCCTCAAGTTCTCTTATGGTATGTGCCGCCTCAAGTCCGTCCATTACCGGCATAATGTGATCCATTAAGACTATATCGTATTCGGTTTTCTGAACCTTTTCAACCGCCTCGGCGCCGTTTTCCGCCATATCAACCTGTATCTTAAGAGGTACAAGCATCTCCTCCGCCACCAAACGGTTAATCTCGTTGTCATCAACAATCAGGATTCTTGCATCCGGTACCGTAAATGAAAGGTCATAATTTCCGTTATTTGCTTCATCCTCTCCCGCCTGTTTTACCGTTTTTTCTCCTTTTCCTGAAACAATCTGACAGAAATTATATGTAAAAAGCGGCTTATTCAGCGTCTTTACGTTTTCAGGTAAGTTTACATTTTCCGAATCGGATACTTCATTTTCTACCATCGGATTTTGCAAAACGCAGAGCTCTGCACCTAAATCCGCAATTCGTTTTCTTTCCTCTTCGGATAATTGACCAATACAGTCAGTAAAGTAATAGAGCTTTCCTTTTTCAACCCGGTCAGTCAAAATGTTGGAAACAAAAGTCAATTTGTACTCGTCTGCAAGCTTTTGCAATGCCGTATATTCAGCTTCACCTTTCATAGTGCCTGCAATAAAAATCTGCTCTCCTCCTTTTTCTGTCATATCAAGCTGCGCTGCCTTTTTATCACTCACAAGTTTTTGATGTATGTTAAAATAAAACTCGCTTCCCTTGCCGTATTCACTTCTTACGCCAATTGAGCCGTGCATAAGTTCCACCAATTGTTTGCATATTGACAGCCCAAGACCGGTTCCTTCTTTTTGGTGGTTTTTCTTGGTATCAACCTGCTGGAAACTGCCAAACAGCTTCGTGATATCCTCTTCACGGATTCCCTGACCGCTGTCTTTAACGGAAACGGCAAGCTCCACATCATCGCCTTCCGCTTTTTCCACATAGACACTTAAAGTTACATGACCCTGCTCGGTGAACTTGGTCGCATTATTCATCAGGTTGATTATAATCTGTCGAATCCTAAGGGCATCTCCGTACAATTTATCCGGAAGTGCAGGGTCAATGTCATAAATAAGCTCCACCGGCTTATTTCCTATACGATTTAATATAATCATTCCCAGGTCATTCAGCATCTGAGTGAAATCATAATCTTCTTCCACAAGCTCCATCTTGCCGGACTCAATCTTTGACATATCCAGTATATCATTGATTATAGTAAGCAGGGCATTTCCCGAATTCTGGATATTGACTATATATTCGCGCTCCTTCTCGGGAAGGTCTCCACGAAGCAATATCTGCGTCATTCCAACAATTGCATTCATAGGAGTCCTTATCTCATGAGATACATTGGATACAAAGGTCGATTTCGCCTGATTTGCCGCATCCGCCCGCTCTTTCTCCTCCTGTACCTTTTCCATAAGCTCCTGTTGTCTGGTCACATCCACCAAAAGCATGCTGTAACCCACAACTTCATTTTTATCTATGATATCCACAATCTTTTTTTCATAATACTTATCGTTATTTCGATAAATTTCCTCTTCACTTTTGAACAACTCCTGCAGTTCTTCAGATATTGCTTTCTGCTTTCTCTGCCTTTTCAAACCGTTAAAAATCTCTACCGCATAGGAGTTTGCCTCCAGGAAACCATAATTCTTATCTACAATTATAAATGCATCATCCATCTGCTCAAACACCCATTCATGCCCCATCTCTGCAATACCGTAAAACTCATCCTTAAGTAAACTTAATATTATGGATAAGATTGAAAGGGATGCAAAAATCGGCACAAAATCAAAGCCCGGATTCAATAGCATATAAGCAATCAGCGATATCATAACTACAAACTGAGCCCCGATCAATTTGGCCATATTCGCCCGTTCCGCCTTATCCTTAAGCCTGAACATCTTGATATTGGAATAAATAAACATCCATATCAAAAAGAAGCATACACAGCTATAACGATGCATATACACCATATTCTGTCCCATATTTGATGTATAGAACCCAAGTATCCTGGTTTTTTCAAAGTGGAAAAAGGGCTTATCCCCCAGCAGAAATAATTTCAAATCATCATTCCAATATAGAATCACGCTGACGGTCTCAAAAAATCCCCATATGTAAAAAGGCAGCTTCGGAAACTTCTGCCACAGATAACTTGCAATAAACATTGTAAAAAAGAAGTAAAACAGTGCATTTCCTAAAAACTGCATTTTACTTATGATCATTGCCTGATCAAAGGTCTGTGCACTCAGTACCAGAAGATATCCGCTGTTCATAAGCAGACATCCCATGTTGGTGACCATCAGATACATACTGTTATTACTCTGATGTTTACGCCTCAAAAGTGCAAAAATCCCGGCTACGGGAATCCAGATTCCGATACTTTGTATAACATAAATTAAAAATCTCATTTTTTTATCTTCCTTATTTGTATTTATTAGTAGATTGTACCATATATTTTATTTCTGCACTATATTATCAAAGAATTTACCAATTTTCAAATGTTGACGTAACAATTTTAGGATAATATAATAATACTAGGTCTGTGGTGGGGATTGCGCAAATAGTAAGTTTTCTTTGCTCATTGTCGGAGCCAGAGACGCAAAGAAAACTTACTATTTACGCAATCCAGCTACTGATTCTCAATATTAATTATAAATATATATTAATAAACAGGAAAATAATGAATATTATATCATTTGATGATAAAAGAATTGCCAACGGTTATGCCAAAGACAGACCTTGGCTGCATAAATCAGTTATAGAACGCATAAAATCCGAGTGTAATATCAACAAACCATTTAAAAATGGTCTGGATGTAGGATGCGGCGCCGGTTTATCCACAAAGGCATTAAAACTTATTTGTGAAAAAATCACAGGTACCGACATATCAGGCGAAATGATTCATGTATGCAAGACCCTTTACAACACCCCTGAATTTACTTTCTATACTGCAAAGGCAGAAGAAACAAGAATTCCAGAAACCCCCTACGACATCGTTACCGCCGCCGGAGTAGTCAACTGGGTCGATAAAAACAAATTCCTGCAAAATATGAAGTCCGTTATGGCAAACAACGGTCTTCTGATCATATACGATTTCTGGATTTCAGATAAGATGCTTGAAAACGATGACTATACCAACTGGTATCAAAACCTCTATCTTACCAACTTCCCCAAGCTGCCCCGAAACGAGGAAATATGGCACCAGGAAGATATGCCGGATAATTTTACAATCGAAAAACAGATTGATTATCAACTCAAATACGAATATGATATAGATTCTTTTATCCGCTTTATGATGCTCCAATCAAACGTGAACACACAAATCAATATAGGTCACAAAACAAAAACGGAAATACATAGTTGGATGAAAGATACACTAAATCCCATATTTCAGAATAAAAACCATACTCTGATATTTAATGGGTACACTTGGATTTGTACCTTGCGGCTCTGAACAATCCGCCCCCAGCGCCCAATAACATTTTATCATTAAACAGGAGGTTCCTATGAACAACTTAATAATCCCGGCAGACTACCGTTCTGCCCTGAATCTTCACGACACGCAGGTTGGTATCAAAACCGTAAAAGACTTTTTTCAAAGCATGCTTACCGAGCGCCTGAACTTACTACGCGTTTCAGCTCCTCTTTTCGTTGACCCTACATCCGGACTTAATGACAACCTAAATGGTGTTGAGCGCCCGGTAGTATTCGGAATCAAAGAACAGAACGACGCTGAGGCTGAGATTGTCCACTCCCTTGCGAAATGGAAACGCTACGCTCTGCAAAAATACGGGTTTTCGTATGGCGAAGGACTTTATACCGACATGAGCGCAATTCGCCGCGACGAGCAGACAGACAATATCCACTCCATCTATGTTGACCAGTGGGATTGGGAAAAAATCATATCAAGAGAAGAAAGAACCATAGACTTTTTACAGGAGACCGTCCGCAACGTATATAAAGTACTTCGATTAACAGAGAAATATATGGCAATACGCTACGATTACATAGAAGAGATCCTACCACGCGACATCTTCTTCATTACCACTCAGGAACTGGAAGATATGTACCCCGGAACCACCCCAAAGGAGCGTGAATACTTGATTACAAAAGAAAAAGGCGCCGTCTGCCTTATGCAAATCGGCGACCTGTTAAAATCCGGTGAAAAACACGACGGACGTGCACCGGACTATGATGACTGGGCTTTAAATGCAGACATAGTTGTATATTACCCGGTTCTGGACATCTCACTTGAACTTAGTTCAATGGGCATCCGTGTAGATAAGGACTCACTGCTCAGTCAGCTTGACAAAGCAGGCTGTCCCGAAAGAGCAAAACTGCCCTTCCAGAAGGCTATACTGAACGATGAGCTTCCTCTTACAATCGGCGGCGGTATCGGCCAATCCAGAATATGTATGTTCTTCCTGCGTAAGGCACATATTGGCGAAGTTCAATCATCGCTGTGGCCTGAGGATGTAACTAAAACTGCGCTGGAAAATGGCATACAACTACTATAATAGATAAATATAAATAAAAATGGTAAAGTAAATATACAAACAACGTTAAGTTATGTAAATCACCAGAAAGGCATGATTATTATGAAGAATGATAAGAAAATTTTTTACAGTTTAGGCAGAATGCTTCCTCTTGAGGGCTTGCAGAAACCGGAAGCTGTAGACATCCAACAACGACTGAAAGCAGGACGTGCAGAATTTAATAAGCTAGTGCAGGGAGTATTCACTTCGGTAATGAAAATCAGTGCCTTGGATTTGTCGCTTCACGACTGTACCGACAGAATATCGAATATCAGCACAAGTGTCCAAAACATATCCGAAAAAGTTGTATCGGCATCACGCAACACAGAATATAATTTGGCTGACGTAGTATCCGCACAAGAAAGTTTTACCGAAAATGCCATTAATATTTCTGCAGCCGCTTCAGATATGAAGGAGCAAATGGATAAGACTTCTGCAGAACTACAAGAACTTGTAGCTGATTCGGAAGATACTATCCGCAACTCCAACGAAACAAAACAGGATATGGAGCAACTTATGAGCGTGCTTGGCAATATGAATGAGGTCATTAATGGAATTAACGCAATTTCCGCCCAGACAAATATGCTCGCATTGAATGCTTCCATTGAAGCAGCAAGAGCAGGTGAGGCCGGAAAAGGCTTTGCCGTTGTGGCTGACCAGATAAGGGACCTTGCAGACCAGACCAAACAGCTCACCTCCGATATGGACGGACTGGTAACACGAATTGAAGAAGCTTCCAAGATGAGTTGTGAGAGCCTTAACAAGACTGTTGTTGATCTTAGTGAAATGCAGGAAAACTTAGGAAAAATTATATCGATTAATCAAAAAAATGAAAAAGATCTTGCAGAAATCACCGAAAATGTGACAACAATTGCTGCTTCAGGTGAAGAAATCTTCAGTTCTGTAACAAATGTACAAAACCAAATGAGTAAATTAAGCGACGATTGTGTTCTTTTAGAAGAACAGGCAGCCGCAATGAGTCGTATTTCCGCTGATTTGCAGGTAAATACCGCACCTGTTCAGGATGTTGAAAAAGAATTGGATGATACAGCCAAACGTATGGGCGTTATGGTAAATGATGTCTTTTATATGCTGGACAATCAGGTTTTCATAAACACAGTACAAAATGCCATCGGTGCCCATCAAAAATGGCTGAATACCTTGGAAAATATGGTTACGGGACGCAGCTGTACACCGTTGCAGCTGGATGATACAAAATGTGCTTTCGGGCATTTTTACCATGCGATGAATCCTGCCAATAAAGCTGTCGCAAATATTTGGAGCGGTCTTGGTGAAAAGCACCGCCGTTTCCACGGTTATGGACGTAGTGTTATTGATGCCATTAAACGAAATGATTATAATAAAGCTGAACGTGAAATAAAGGAAGCCAGAAGTCTCTCAACTGAGCTTATAGGTGACTTTAACAGAATTATCGATATCACAAAACGGCTGGATGCAGACAGGATGGCTGTGTTTGAGAAATAAATGATATACTGATATTAAGCCGGGAGCGAGAAACCTCGCTCCCTCTATTTTACTACTGGATATACATATTAGAATATCCCATTAGGCTTTCATCTACTTCCCGGGCGCATTCTCTGCCCTGTCTTATAGCCTTTACTACAAGTGACTGTCCGGTATGCATATCTCCGGTTACAAAGACATTATCCACGCTGGTTTTAAATGCTCCCGCATCGGTTTTCACATTTGTCCGCTGGTCTATTTCTACTTTAAATGCATCGGTAACATATTTCTGGCTGCCGAGGAAACCTGCTGCAATCAGCACAATTTCAGCATCCAGCACCTGCTCGGAACCATCAACTTCTTTCATATTCATACGTCCGGTACTTTCATCTTTTTCCCAGGTCAGTTTTACAATCTTGACTCCTTTCAGGTTACCTGATTTATCTTTTATAAACTCTTTTACCGTAGATTCATAGATACGGGGATCATGGCCGTATACCGCAATTGCCTCTTCCTGACCGTAATCTGTCTTGCAGATTTTGGGCCACTCGGGCCAGGGATTGTTATCTGCTCTTGTATCCGGTGCTTTGGGCATCATCTCGATTTGAGTCACGGATTTGGCACCGTGGCGGATGGCAGTACCTACACAGTCGTTTCCGGTGTCGCCACCTCCAATTATGACAACATTCTTATCTTTTGTATCCACATACTTTTTATCTTTAAAATCTGAATCTAAGAGACTTTTGGTATTTCGAGTAAGGAAATCCACTGCAAAGTAGATACCTTTGGCATCTCTGCCGGGTGCATTTATATCCCTTGGATTGGAGGAGCCGCAGGCAAGCACTACCCGGTCAAATTCTTTTAAAAGTTTATCTGCTTTTACTCCGTTTCCCACATCTGAGTTTGTTACAAATGTAACTCCCTCCTCTTCCATTACCTTTATTTTGCGTTCTATTACGTGCTTTTCCAGTTTCATATTCGGAATACCGTACATTAATAAACCGCCAATTCTATCAGAACGCTCATACACCGTTACCGAATGTCCCCTTCTATTAAGCTGGTCTGCCACTGCAAGTCCGGAGGGTCCACTGCCTACAACCGCAACTGATTTACCGGTCCGGGTCACCGGCGGCTTTGCAGCTGCATACCCTTTTTCATAGGCATTTTCTATTATTGCATATTCATTTTCCTTGGTAGAAACAGGGTCGCCTGTCAGGTTGCAGGTACAGGCCGCTTCGCAAAGCGCCGGACACACTCTCGAAGTAAATTCGGGAAAGTTATTGGTCTTGTGCAGACGATAATATGCCTGCTCCCAGTTTCCCGTATAAACCAGGTCATTCCATTCCGGCACAAGATTGTGCAGCGGGCAGCCGGAGGTCATACCGCAGAGTGTCATTCCAGACTGGCAGAAAGGTACGCCGCAGTCCATACATCTTGCCCCTTGAAGCTGCTGTTCTTCCATAGAAAGATGTTCATGAAATTCATTAAAGTTTTTTATGCGCTGTTTCGGACTCACATCCTTTGAAACCTTGCGCTCATAATCTAAAAATCCGGTAGGTTTTCCCATTTTATTTTTCCTCCTTCCCTTGAGCGTAAAATGCTTCTATCTGTGCCTGTTCTGCGCTAAGTCCCTTTTCTTCCATCTGAACGATCAACTTAAGCATTCTCTCATAGTCGTGAGGAATGATTTTCTTAAACTTCGGCAGATACTCTCCGAAATTATCCAGAATCTCTTTTCCTTTGACCGAATTGGTCAACGCCACATGTTCCTTAATCATATCCTTAAGGTCGGTAACATCATATTTGGAAGTAATTTCATAAGAAGAAACCATTTCCTTATTTATCTTGGTATATAAGTCGTTGTTTTCATCAAGCACATAAGCGATACCTCCGCTCATACCTGCCGCAAAGTTCTTTCCGGTCACGCCCAGTACCACCACTCGTCCTCCGGTCATATATTCGCAGCCATGGTCGCCTACACCCTCAACAACCGCAACAGCTCCTGAATTACGTACACAGAAACGTTCTCCGGCCACACCGTTGATAAATGCCTTACCTGATGTAGCTCCGTAAAGCGCAACGTTACCAATGATAATGTTTTCATCCTGTTTAAACTTAGAGCCCTTTGGCGGATACACAATCAGCTTTCCGCCTGATAAGCCTTTACCAAAATAGTCATTGGAGTCTCCCACAAGCTCAAGCGTAAGTCCTTTAGGGATAAAAGCACCAAAACTCTGTCCTCCGGAACCGTTACACAAAATGCGATATGTATCTTCCGCCAGCGTATCTCCGTATTTTCTGGTAATCTCGGAGCCAAAGATAGTTCCGAAAGTACGGTCCGTATTGGAAACATCTACTTCAAGACTTCTCTTCTGCCCTGCTTCCAATGCCTTCGACAACTGCTTAAGCAATACTTTTTCATCCAAAGTCTTTTCCAACTCAAAATCATAGACCTGTTTGGGATCAAAAATCACTTTTTCCTTACTGTTTTCATAAGGATTGGAAAGTATAAGGCTCAAATCTACCTTTTGCTGTTTTTCCGATAATTTTTCTTTTATTTTAAGTAAATCCGTTCTACCCACCAGTTCATCTACGGTGCGTACCCCCAGCTCAGCCATATATTCACGCAGCTCCTGTGCAATGAATTTCATAAAATTCTCAACATACTCCGGCTTTCCTCTGAAACATTTGCGGAGTTCCGGGTTCTGGGTTGCCACACCTACAGGACAGGTATCCAGGTTGCAGACTCTCATCATTACACAACCCATTGTTACAAGGGGCGCTGTTGCAAAGCCGAATTCCTCCGCACCAAGTATTGCCGCAATCGCCACATCACGTCCGCTCATAAGCTTACCGTCGGTCTCTATGCGAACCTTATTCCTAAGACCGTTTTGTATAAGAGTCTGATGTGTCTCTGCAAGTCCAAGCTCCCACGGAAGGCCGGCATTGTGAATGGAGGTACGGGGCGCTGCTCCGGTACCGCCGTCATATCCGGATACCAGAATAACCTGTGCGCCTGCCTTGGCAACACCTGCCGCTACGGTTCCTACTCCTGCTTCTGAAACCAGCTTTACGGATATCCTTGCCCTTGTATTGGCATTCTTTAAATCATAAATAAGCTGTGCCAAATCCTCAATTGAGTAAATATCATGATGAGGCGGCGGTGAAATCAGACTCACACCCGGTGTGGAATGTCTGGTTTTGGCAATCCATGGATATACCTTACCTCCGGGCAGATGCCCGCCCTCTCCGGGTTTTGCACCCTGAGCCATTTTAATCTGTATCTCCTGTGCACTGTTAAGATACTCACTTGTTACACCGAAACGTCCACTTGCCACCTGCTTAATTGCGGAACACCTGTTAAGCCCGTCAGCTCCTATCGTCAACCTCTCTTTATCTTCACCGCCTTCTCCGGAATTGGATTTTCCATTAAGACGGTTCATAGCTATCGCCATAGTCTCATGTGCCTCTTTGGATATGGAACCGTAAGACATAGCACCAGTCTTAAATCTTGTGACAATAGTGTCAACACTCTCAACTTCCTCTATTGGCACGGGTTTCCCCGCAAAATTAAAGTCCATAAGACCTCTCAGAGTCTTAATACTGCCTTCATCATTGACCGCTTTGGTATATTGTTTGAACATTTCATAGTCACCGCGCCTGGTTGACTCCTGCAGTAAATGTATGGTCTCAGGGTTATAAAGATGCTCATCCGCACCACTCCTCATCTGGTGATGTCCTACGGCATCCAGCTCCAGATCTGTTGATAGACCGAGTGGGTCAAAAGCCATTGAATGTAAAGTATCTACTTCTTTTTCAATATCTTTTAACGTAATACCGCCAATACGGCATACCGTATTGGTAAAGTATTTATTAATAACATCTTTATCGATACCGATTGCCTCAAAAATCTTGGAACCCTGATAGGACTGGATTGTGGAAATACCCATCTTGGAGGCTATCTTAATTATGCCGTGCAATACTGCATCATTGTAGTCATTCACCGCCGCATAATAATCCTTATCCAGCATATGATTGTCAATCA
>JAFLTH010000101.1 GCA_022510525.1 Lachnospiraceae bacterium
TTACTTCTTTCAATACTTCTGTATAATTTCTTAAATCTGATATTGGCTTAATATTTGGCATTATTATCATCTCCTTTGTTTTATTATATGTAATATACATATAAATATCAAGCAAATTAACACGCAAATTTACAGCATTTTAAATATAAAAAATGTAAGTGCGATAGAGAAATCATTTCCCACACACTTACATTCTATAACCTATTCCTCAGCACCTTCTCAATATACTCCTTAATCCTATCATGCACCATCTCCGACACTTCCACCGCTGTCATATCTTTATATTCATCATAATAAACCGCCGGCAGATAATGCACCTGAGTCTTCACGCGCCTAAGCGACCACTCTTCAAACACTCTGTATGAATCGATCAAAACCACCGGTACAATCGGCACTTTCGCCTTCATTGCACTCTTAAAACTCCCCGGTTTAAAATCGCGCACCTTATTGTGATTATGATAATAACCGCCCTCCGGAAAAATAATGAACTTCCTTCCGGCCTTCGCTTCTTCCGAGAGTTCTTTAATCACCTTAACAGACTGGCGCAGATCATCTTTGACCATACGCTTTCCTTTAAGTAAATCAATAAACTGTGATGTGAGTATCATATGTGATTTGGCATCATCAATTACTATGGAACAAGGTTTAGTATGCGTATGTAATATACCAAGGGCATCATATTTACCCTGATGATTAGGAAACATAATATATCCGCCCTCTTTTGGCAGATTCTCCAAACCATAGGCCTGTGTAGTGATATGTCCCGATTTCATCATTCTTGTGATAGCAAGATTGGCATATTTATAGCAATCAGCTTCCGAATATTTTTCCGGATGCTTTGCCATATATGCCATCCTCGGAATCATATACATTCTGGGCAAATTGCATACTATCACCTGTATAAAACGCAACATAAAAACTTATCCCTCTTTCTAAAACAACGGTGAAAACAATTTTAATATAGGTCCAATCACATTTAATTTCATAAACTTTTTCTTGCACCATTCAAGAGTAATCAGTTCAGATGCATCAAACGTCGATTCCATATCCTTTTTAAGTTCTGAAATCGCATCTGTATCATATAAAAAGACACCGCATTCAAAATGGTGATAAAAACTCCGATAATCAAAATTTATTGTTCCGACAGCGGCTGTCTCATCATCGCAAAGTACACACTTGGAATGAATAAATCCCGGCGTATACTGATATATTTTTACTCCGGCTTCTATCAGATTCTGGTAAGAGGACTGAGTCAGCCAGTATACCGACTTTTTATCCGGAATACCTGGAGTTACTATTCTGACATCAACCCCTCTTTTGGCAGCAAGTTTAAGTGCGGTAAACATCTCATTGTCCGTAATCAGATACGGGGTATAAACATAATAATACTTCCCGGCATATCCAAGCATATTAAGATATACGTTCTCACCTAATGTCTCATCGTCAAAAGGTGTATCCCCATAAGGCTGTACATAACCCTTTGTGTTTGATATTTCACTAAAATTATAACGATATTTCGAATAATCATCATCGGTATCACGCGTAATGTTCCACATCTGCAGAAACATAGCCGTAAAGTTCCAGACAGCCTCTCCCTCAAGACGCAATCCTGCATCCTTCCAATAGCCAAATACCTTTTTATAATTTATATACTCGTCCGCCATATTTATGCCGCCGGTATACCCTATTTTCCCATCTATTACCGTAATCTTCCTATGATCTCTGTTGTTAAGTATCACTGACATAAACGGAATAAGCTTATTATAGGCAATACATTTGATACCTTTGCTCTCTATATATTGTTCATAACGCTTGGGAAGCTTAAGTACACTTCCAAAATCATCATAAATAAGCCTGACCTCTACGCCCTCTTTGGCCTTTTTTTCAAGAATATTCAAAATCTCATTCCACATGGTGCCTTCTTCGATTATGAAATATTCCATAAAGATAAAATTCCCGGCAGAGTCAAGATCTTTCAACATCTGTTTCCAACAGGACAAACCGTCGGAATAATAAGCAGTATTCGTATTTTCCCACAACGGCATTCCCGAATATTCACTTATATATTTACTCTGGTTGGCCGCTGCTTGATTTTCAGCCTGCAATTTCCGCCGTACATTTTCGTTATCAGGCATATTTTCACGCATTAGCTTGTCCGCTGTCTGCATTTTATTCCAGAGTTTTCGCGAAATAATAACATGCCCGAAGGCCAGATACATTATTCCTCCAACCAGCGGAAAGAGCATAATAGGTATGATCCATGCCAGTTTCACAGCCGGATTATTGGGTCTGTATATAAGGTAAATTATGACAGCCAGACTAAGAAGTCTGAGTATAGCAGCAATTGCAACATAATAATTGCTCCATATAAGAATCTCCATAAGGAAAAAGATTATCTGTATGAGAACAATAATCGCTGTAATAAATACTCTGTTAAGCAACAAATGCAATACTTTTCTCAAGCTGCAACTCCATCCTTAAATATAATATAGCATAAAAATAAGTAATTCTCAAATCAATGCTCCCCGGCAAGATACGGTGCTATTGCCTTTTCAATCTCGGATATATCCTCATTGGTTTCCAGAATTCTCAGTTCTACGCTGTTAGACAAATCCATTGAAAAAATGCCCATAATAGATTTGGCATCAACCACATACCTTCCGGATACCAAATCAAAATATCCCTTAATATTATTAATTACCGACACAAAACCTTTTACCTTTTCAATGGAATTCAAATCCAATGCATAACTTTTCATCTTTTATCCGCTCCTCAAATATGACTTTATCTCCATTTGCGAGTTTGGGCCACCGGCACAAACTTGCGGGTGAAATTTATAATTTCACCCTATCCTAATGTAACATCCAAAATCATCATTATTAAAAACCCGACCGCAAACCCAATTGTTGCTCCGTCGGAATCCCCGTCCCTGGAAGCCTCCGGAATCAGTTCTTCCACTACCACAAACAACATGGCTCCTGCCGCAAATGCAAGAAGAAATGGCAGTGCCTTTTCAATAGCACCTGTTATTAAAAGTGTTATGAAAGCTCCGATAGGTTCAACAATTCCGGATAATACACCATAAGTAAACGCTTTCCTCTTTCCGGTGCCATTGCTTTTCATAGGCATCGATATAATTGCTCCCTCCGGAAAATTCTGTATGGCAATACCTACTGCCAAAGCAAATGCAGCTGCCATTGTTATCTCATTATTTCCCGAAACTACTCCTGCAAATACAACTCCTACCGCCATACCTTCCGGTATATTATGCAGTGTTACCGCAAGTGCAAGCATAGCTGTCTTTGTCAGTCCGCTCTTAGGTCCCTCCGGCTTATTCCCTCCCAGGTGCAGGTGCGGTATCAGTTTATCCAATCCATACAAAAAAGCAATGCCTGAGGCAAAACCTACCGCCGCCGGTATAAATGCCAGTTTGCCATATCCTTCAGACATATCTATTGCCGGTATTAGCAGCGACCATACGGATGCCGCAACCATAACACCAGACGCAAAGCCTAACAAAACCTTTTCCAAAAGCGGATTCAGGGCATTGCGCATAAAAAGAACGCATGAGGCTCCTGCAGCCGTTCCCAGAAAAGGAATCATAAGTCCAAAAAATATATTCATTGACAGTCTCCTCACTATTACGACTTTTATTCTTGCAGGGACTTCCGAATCAGAAATAAAATGATTTCATTAAAAGATAATAATAATACGTGTTTGCGGAAAATGCAAGGATAAATTCTATAAGCATTTTATGCAGATTCAGGTATATGGTGATTATTGAATAAGAGGACGGATTGAATAAATAGTAACTTTTTTTGCTTATTGTCGGAGCCAGAGGCGCAAAAAAAGTTACTATTTATCCAATCCTGGTTATCTAAAAATGTACGTAATTAAGAATATTGTATATAATGAATGCGCAACCCCACGCAACCAGACATTGCATCAGTACTACTAACAATGCCTTCCAGGCGGCGCCCATTTCGCGTTTGATGGTTGCGACTGCGGCAACGCAGGGGGTGTAAAGCAGAGTAAATACCAGGAATGAAATTGCGGTGATAGGTGTAAATATAGTTCCAAGGGTATCACTTAGATTGCTCATAGTTGTGCCTGTGAGTACGCTCAAGGTGCTTACTACCGCTTCTTTTGCCGAAAAACCGCTTATAAGCGAAGTTGCCACACGCCAGTCATTAAAGCCAAGCGGTATGAAAAGAGGGGCAATGTATTTGCCAATCATGGCAAGCAGACTGTCTCCGCTGTCTGCTACTACATTCAAACGACTGTCAAAGGTCTGTAAAAACCATATGAGCAAAGTGGCAATAAAAATAACCGTAAACGCTCTTTGTAAAAAGTCCTTTGCCTTATCCCACATAAGCAGCAATACACTTTTTGCTGACGGGAAACGGTAATTGGGAAGCTCCATCACAAACGGCATGGAATTTCCACGAAATACCGTATGGTTTAATACGATTGCAACGATAAGTCCTACTATGATCCCAAGCACATACATACCCATCATTACAAGCACGGGATGTTCCGGGAAAAAAGCCGCCGTGAACAAGGCATAAATAGGAATCTTTGCCGAACAGCTGATAAAAGGGATTAGCATTATCGTCATCATCTTATCTCTCTCCGACGAAAGGGTTCTGCTGGACATAACCGCCGGAACACTGCAGCCGAAGCCTATCAGCATAGACACAAAGCTCTTGCCGGAAAGTCCTATCTTACGAAGCGGTCTGTCCATAACAAATGCAATCCTTGCCATATATCCGGAATCTTCTAGAATCGATAAAAAGAAAAACAGCACCACAATAATCGGCAGGAAACTAAGGACGCTTCCTACACCAGCAAAAATACCGTCTATTACAAGACTTTCCACAATAGGATTAATTCCGTAAGCCTCAAGCGCAGTCTGTGTCCAGCCTGACAAAGCATCAATGCAAAGACTTAAAATATCACTTAAGAAAGCACCTATTACACCAAAAGTAAGCCAGAAAATTATAAGCATTATCAGCAAAAAAGAAGGAATCGCAAGATATTTTCCGGTAAGTACGGTATCTATTTTTACACTTCGCTTATGCTCTTTACTTTCCTCACATTTTTTCACCGTATCCCTGCACGTTTTTTCGATAAATTCATAACGCATATCCGCCAATGCGGCGTTTCTGTCCATATCACTGTCCTGCTCCATCTCAACAATACTGTGCTCCATTAGCTCCAGCTCATTCTGGGACAGTTTCAGACGCTCTGTAATATCCCTATCTCCCTCTACTATCTTGGTTGCCGCAAAACGAGGTGAAATCCCGATTGCTTCAGCATGGTCTTCCACCTGATGACTGACTGCATGGATACATCTATGTACAGGTCCTTTTTCACAAAAATCCGTTACTTTAGGATAAATTCGTCTGGTTGAGACTTTCCTGATTGATTGGATTAAATCGTCTATGCCTTCATTTTTAATTGCACTGATAGCAATTATCGGAATCCCAAGCTGCTTTTCCATCTTGTCAATATCTATAGTACCGCCGTTGCCGCGCACCTCATCCATCATATTGAGCGCTAACACCATCGGAATGTGCATTTCCAAAAGCTGCAAAGTAAGATATAGATTTCTCTCGATATTGGTGGCATCTACAATATTGATAATCCCATCAGGTTTTTCATTTAAAATGAAATTCCTTGTGACAATTTCCTCTTTACTGTACGGTCTGATTGAATATATCCCCGGCAAATCCACAACTGCATCGCCTTTTTCTCCCCGGATTTCCCCCATTTTCTGGTCTACCGTTACACCCGGGAAATTGCCCACATGCTGATTTGAGCCTGTAAGCTGGTTAAATAAAGTTGTCTTACCGCTGTTTTGATTGCCTACTAATGCGTATATCATATCATCTTACCTCAATCTTCTGTGCATCCTCTTTACGGATGGTAAGTTCATAGCCGCGAAGCTGTATTTCAATCGGATCACCCATTGGGGCCATCTTAATCACCTTCACTTTAGTTTTGGGAATAAGACCCATATCCAGGAAGCGGCATCTAAGTTCCCCTTCCCCTCCTACTTTGGTGATTACGGCTTCTTTTCCTACTGCAATTTGGTCTAATGTCATAAAAATTACCCCTTAATATGTAAACCTATCTATATTGGATAGTTTAAACTAACTCCATAACCTTGTCAACATTTGCAATGCAGGTTCTCTTGTGATAGACTAATCTATATTATATATTGAGTTTACGCAAATATGAATTCACGGAGATAGCTATGCATTTAGGTTTTTCATACATAGGACTCATTTTCCTTATTATGCTTTTTGTTCCTAATTCTTTGTGGACAAAAAACCAACCAAATGATTATGAGAAATATGCCGTAAACGAAAATAAAATCCTTTTATTGCTGGAACGGGTCGGAGAAGTTGTTGTAAGCTGTCTTGCACTAATTTTTTCAGATTTTAACTTACACAAATTATCTGTATGGACCATATGGCTTTTGTTGGCCTGCATATTGATGATTTTGTACGAAATCTATTGGATCCGTTATTTCCGTTCCCCAAAAACAATGCAAGATTTTTATTCCAGCCTGTTTGGAATTCCGGTTGCAGGTGCATCACTGCCTGTTATGGCGTTTCTGTTCCTGGGAATATATGGGAAAAATATTTTATTAATAATTGCAGTGATTATCTTGGGAATAGGGCATATCGGGATCCATATGTGCCACAAAAAAGAAATTCAGTAGTTGCATATACCAGAATTATATATAAAACAATAAAAGCTATGGGAGTATTATAATGAACATAGAACAACAATTCAATCTTATAGCAGCTGAATATGATAGTAACCGAAAGAAATTCATACCGTGCTTTAACGATTTTTACCAAAGCACAACAGAATTTATTGCTTCAAATATTGAGAAGCCCAAACGGATATTAGATTTGGGAGCAGGCACCGGATTACTATCCTATTTCTGGTTTACGCATTTTCCAACATCCGAATATGTTCTTGTAGATATAGCTGATGAGATGTTAAATGTTGCCCGCAAAAGATTTTCAGGCATAAATAATGTGTACTACAGTATATTGAATTACTCAAATGAACTTCCAAACGGACCTTTTGATGTAGTCGCTTCAGCATTATCGATTCATCATTTAGAAAATAACGATAAATTTGATTTGTTTTCACGCATTTATGATATATTACCAAGTAACGGTCTGTTCGTAAACTATGACCAGTTTTGCGCCGGAGACCCAGAAATGAGCGATTGGTTTGATTCATATTGGGAAAATCAATTAGCAAATAGCGGATTAACAGCACATGATATCGAACTGTGGAAAGAAAGAAGAAAATTGGACAGAGAGTGCTCTGTTGAAGAGGAGACGGAAATGCTTTATAAATGCAATTTTAAAGTAGTTAAATGCATTTATTCCTGCCAAAAATTTTCTGTTATTGCTGCAATTAAATAATCTAATAAAAGGAACATGCTAATCGTAACAAAAGTGGTTTGCTATTTTCGTTAAATGAAACTCTAGCAAATAATGATATATATAAAATGAACTACACCATACGCGAAATAAAAGAAACCGAATATCCCTTATTAAATGATTTCCTATATGAAGCAATTTTCATACCAAATGGAATGGAAGCTCCGCCCAGATCAATCATAAACTCACCTGAATTGCAAGTTTATGTCTCTGATTTCGGAGCGCAAAAGCATGACCGGGCTTTAGTTACAGAAGTAAACGGAACGGTTATAGGTGCTGTTTGGGTTCGTATCATGGACGATTATGGACATGTTGACGATGACACCCCTTCATTTGCAATTTCACTGTACAAAAATTACCGCGGGCAGGGAATAGGCACCGCAATGATGAGAAAAATGCTTTCGATTTTGAAAGATTGCGGATATAAACAGGCTTCGCTTGCAGTACAAAAAGCCAATTACGCGGTTAAAATGTATCAAAAAGCAGGTTTTGAAATTGTGGGTGAAAATGAAGAAGAATATATTATGATAAATCATCTGTAATGATAGCTTCCGGTTTATCTCTGATACGGTGGAGAGATTACAATTTTCAATTTAAAAATATTAGATTCAGGAGACTGTCAAAATGAATAAAACTATATACAAACCAAACACAAAATTACTCGCTTTATTTATCAACGCCGGCCTTTGCTTAACGGCTTTATCAGGCTGCGGCTCGCAAAGTGTTGATCCTTCTGCGCCTTCTGCGGATACACAGATATCAGCGGAAACAAATGCATCAGACAATGAACAGCTTCCTGCACAATCAGAATCCATCGGTGAAATAATCACATTTCCACTGCCGGATGGCCCGGAAGAATCTGAAATATATATAGAACCGATAGCAAACATTTCCGATGACTTTATCCGCGGCATGGATGCATCTTCTGTCCTTGCTGAAGAAAACAGCGGCGTTACTTATTATAATTATGAAGGCAAGGAACAGGATGTTTTTATGACATTGGCACAATCCGGCGTAAATTACATACGTCTGCGTGTATGGAATGATCCATATGACGAAAACGGCAACGGATATGGCGGCGGTAATAATGATGTTGCTGCTGCTGTCGAACTTGGAAAGCGCGCAACCAAATACGGTATGAAAGTATGTATTGATTTCCACTACTCCGATTTCTGGGCCGACCCTAAAAGACAGCATGCTCCAAAGGCATGGGAAAATATGAATGTTGAAGAAAAATGCGACGCACTCTATGAATTTACCAAAGAAAGCCTTACCGAAATTCTTGAGGCCGGTGTAAATGTAGGAATGGTACAGATTGGAAATGAAATCAACTACGGCCTCTCCGGTGAAACAGATACTCATCGTGTTATGAGTCTTTTAAACTCAGGAAGCCGTGCAGTTCGTGAAATATCAAAGACTTATGGCAAAGATATTCAGATTGCCGTACACTATACAAACATTGAGCTAACTGATGAAATTGATGGTATTGCAAAGAATCTGTCAGATGCTGATGTTGATTATGATATTTTTGCTTTATCCTACTATCCTTTCTGGGATGGTACTAACGAAAATATGCAGACTGTTGCTAAAAACATTCAGAATAAATATGATAAAAAGGTAGTTATCGCAGAAACTTCATATTGTTATACTTCCAAAGATGGTGACGGCTATAGCAATAGTTTCGAAGGTATAGACGATCTGGTTGACGGTTATGCCGCAACCGTACAGAGTCAGGCATCTATAATACGTGACACCTGTGCAGCCGCCAATGAAGCCGGCGTTATCGGCGTATTTTATTGGGAAGGAGTATGGATTCCGGTTGGTAGTGCAACCGTGGACAACTCTCCTATCTGGGAAAAATACGGAAGCGGATGGGCAAGCAGCTATGCCGCTGATTATGACCCGGATGACGCAGGATTATATTATGGTGGCTGTTCATGGGATAATCAGGCAATGTTTGATTTTGACGGTCATCCGCTTGCATCCTTAAACGTATTCAAGTACCTAAAATACGGTTCAACCGCACCTTTAGCAGTTGACTATGTTCCTGACGTTTATATTACCTGTGGTGTAGGAAGCGAAATTGAGCTTCCTGAAACCATTGACGTTATTTACAATGACCGGTCAGAAAATAAACGCTCTACCGTTAACTGGGACAAAACACAAATTGCCGCAATTGACACAAACACAGGCGGCACCTATGACATTACAGGTTCCCTTGAAGACGGCTCAACCACTACCTGTCATATTGAGGTAAAAATGATCAACTATGTTGTGAATCCCAGCTTTGAGGAGTCCGATACTTCCATGTGGAATGTCACGTATGAAGGTGACAGTAATCCAACTGATTTTCAGGTAAAGGCAGACGATGCCTACACCGGCGATGTTGCTTTTCATTTCTGGTCTGAAAGCGATATGGAATTTTCCATTGAACAGGAAATCACTAATTTAGAACCCGGAACTTATAAGCTGACTGCTTATTCTCAGGGCGGTTATATGTCGGAAGATTCCGAACTTGAATTATATGCTGTTGCAGGCGGCGAAGAACAGACCGCATCATTTATGTTGACCAGTTGGGTCGATTGGCAAAATCCTACTATCCCGGAAATAAAGGTCAGTGACGGCACCCTTACTATCGGTGTACGTATGAAGTGTAACGCTAAGAGTTGGGGAACTGTGGACGATTTTGAATTGAATAGGGTTTCTGATTAAACAAAAAAGGAGTGGAGCGGATTGCCTTATCAAGGGTTCTAGGCAAAATGCATTTTTATTTATGTAACTGAAATTGAAAGTGAGATAAGAAATATGAATTTGCAGAAAATAGAAAAATTTATTGATAAGCAAAAAGTTAGCTTTATATGTTCCACTGATAATGAAAGTTATCCTAATGTAAAAGCGATGCTAAAACCACGAAAGAGAATTGGATTAAAAGAATTTTATTTCTCTACAAACACTTCATCTATGAGAGTAAAACAGTATCAAAACAATCCTAATGCAAGTATATACTTTTATCATAAAGGATTAATTAAGTATGTTGGTATTATGCTTAAAGGGAAAATGGAAGTTCTAACAGACCAAGAAACTAAAAACATTATTTGGAAAAAGGGCGATACTATGTTTTATAAAAAAGGTGTAACTGACCCCGATTATTGCGTGTTGAAATTTACTTCTACAAGTGCTAGATATTATTGTGATTTAAAGACAGAAAACTTCGATATAGAGTAATATAAACCGGAATTTGTGAGGATCGTAAGGATGCTGTGGAATGCTAAAAACGGAGAGGTTATATTAGGCGATACGGAGATGAGCTATGTCTCCTTCGGGCATGGAGAAAAGGCGTTTATATTGCTCCCTGGATTGTCTGACGGACTGATAACGGTAAAAGGGAAAGCACTACTACTGGCAAGGCCATACAGGTGCTTTTTTGACCGATATACAGTGTATATGTTTAGCAGAAAAAACAAAATGCCAGATGACTATTCAATTCGAGATATGGCAGACGACCAGGCCAAAGCAATGGAAATTCTCGGACTGAAGAAGGCTTCTGTCATGGGAGTATCCCAAGGCGGAATGATTGCTCAATACCTCGCAATAGACCATGCTGAAATGATTGAAAAACTGGTCATTGCAGTTTCCGCACCATATGCAAATGATACAATACGGGCATGTGTAAGTAACTGGATTGACCTTGCAAACGGTGGACAATACAAACAGCTGATGGTTGACATGAATGACAGGGCCTATTCTAAGGAATACCTTAAGAAATACCAAAAATTTTATCCAGTAATTGGAACTGCAATGAAACGGCTTTGCTATGACAGATTTTTTATTAACGCCAAGGCAATACTCGACTTCAATACGCTCGATAATTTGGCAAAAATCGGTTGCCCTACGTTTATTATTGGTGGCACGGAGGACAAAGTCGTGGGGAGCGACGCTGTTTACGAGATGAAAGAACGTATTACAAACAGCGAATTATACTTATACGAAGGCTTGGGCCATGCAGCATTTGAAGAAGCTACAGATTTCAACGAAAGAGTTTTTAGGTTTCTTGAGACGATGCAATAGCACAAATTCCAGTTTAGAGGAGAATACTATATGACTTTTTATGTTGCAAGGCACGGGCAAACTGAATGGAATGCGGAAAATAAGGTTTGTAGCATTACAGATATTGCTTTAACAGAAAAAGGTATCGCCCAAGCTGATGAGTTGGCTGATCAGGTAAAAGAAAAGAATATTGAAATCATTATATCGTCCCCAATGAAAAGAGCTGTTACTACAAGTCGAATCG
>JAFLTH010000102.1 GCA_022510525.1 Lachnospiraceae bacterium
CTTTATCGTCATAAAGCCGGTATCCCGCTTCACTTTTTTCAGTCGGCTTTAATAGCCCGATTTCATCATAGTAGTGGAGCGTGCGCACGCTGATACCTGTTAAATCTGATATTTCTTTTACTGTCCTCATAGCTGGTGACCTCCTGCTCTTGATATAACCACTTTAATCTATGACGTTCCGTAAGGGTCAATAGTTTTTAATAAAAAAAACGGTAAAACTGAAATGTTTTACCGCTTGCTTCCATTATTTTCTTTCAGCGGTTTACTGCCATATCCCGTCACCACCGCCAGTACCAGTACTATCAACATACACAGAGAATAATAATTTACGAAAGGCACCGACCCCGGTGCAACCGCAGCGCCTTCTCCAAATTGTGCAGTCAGCTGTGCCGGAATTACACAATGTACTGTCCAGGGTGCCAGAAAGCAGAACACGCAGCCTGTACAGTCCATCAGATTCGCCCGGCGATATCTGTTAACACCCGCTTTTTCTCCAATTTCATTTATCAAATCTCCAAGCGCCACTATCGCTACCGAAATGACTCCTGTCACCATACTCAATAACCCCACGGACAACACAATCGTTGCCTCCGTGCTGCGTTTACTTTTTGACAGACGAGTCAAAAGTGTTCCCACATCTTCAAATAAACCACTTCGTTCCAGCACACCCAGAAGAGAAAATACTCCAATCAGCATCGCCATAGTGCCTGCCGTTCCCGTAATAGCTTCTATTATCACTCCGGACACGGAAAAACCGCCTGGAAATGTAATAAGATTCTCCAGCGTATAAATACCAGATAGCAGTCCCACGGCAATTCCTGCTATAATCCCCCAGGACAGAGCAGTAATCAAATGCTTTTTCATCATACAAAGAACAATGATTACCACCGGAACAACCAGCATGACCAGACTGACCGGATTTACCAAATCATCGGCTCCTCCGATAACAGGAGCTTTGTCTGTTGTTTCGGAAAGCAGTAAAAATAAGAGCAATGCTCCTGCTGCCGCAGGCAGACTGTAACGTGTCCTTGTCTTTACTACCATTCCCAAATCTGCATGCTGTGTAGCTGATGAGGCTATGGTCGTATCCGAGATAGGACCCAGGTTATCGCCAAATGCTGCTCCGGATACAATGGCACCTATCATAAATTCCGGTGCAGCGCCTGCTATAATACCCACCGGAAATAGAATCGGAATTACAACAAAATAAGTACCTACGGAAGTTCCCGTAGCAAATGCCAGAAGGCAGGTAATGAGAAAGGTTGCCGCCACAAAAAGTTTACCTGTAAAGCCTGCTGCCACTACATATGTTGCAATAGTCTGTACCACTCCGCTGGCCGAAATCAATTTACCTGAAACGGCAGCCAATATCACTGCCAGCACTATCACGGCAAACATCGGCTTACCTAAACCGTATACCAACGCTTCTCCATATGCTTTTTCATCTTTTGCAAATATAACACCTGTTATTAATGCTGCAAAGAATGCAAGAACATATCCATTCACATTAGACTGACTAAGTGCCGCCCATAAAATCATTGCCGCAGCAGCAATAAGAGGGGCCAGGCTTCCAAGCTTTCCAAAACGATATTCTATTCTTTTTATTTTATTATCCATGCTTCCCTCCAGATATATTTTTGTTATTATAACACAATATTAACGGTACAAAAATATTTTTGGAATATCTTTTTTTAGCATTTAGGTTTATTATAGTTATAAGTTAAGATAATATATCTTAATGGAGTTTGTGCGACGTTAATAACGTCCGACTCTAAAATATCGCAGATTGTGGGAAAGGAATGATTATTAGAATGTTGTGTCATATTACAATAGATTTGAGTGTTTTACTCTGTACAAGGTCTGATCGTTGGACGAAACTTGTGCAGAGGTAAAATTATTCGTCCACATTGGATTTTGTACTTATAGAAGGATGAAATTAAAAATTTGCAACTATAAGGAGATAAAATTCAATGAATAAAAATTTTAAAAAATATATTATATTCTGGCTTAGCCAATCGGTATCACAATTAGGAAGCGCTATGACAAGCTTTGCTCTGATATTATGGGCATATACGCAGAATGGATCTGCGATGACAGTTTCACTTATGTCGTTTTTTAACTATGTTCCATATATCATAGTAAGTCTGTTTGCGGGAACATTTGTAGATAACCACAGCAAAAAGAAAATAATGCTGGTATCGGATAGTATTGCGGCCGTCTGTTCCGTAGCAGTGTTTGTACTAAGAATTGGAAACGGACTGCAGATATACCATATTTACATGGTTAATTTTGTCATAGGATTTATGAATGCGTTTCAGAGTCCGGCATCGGCAGTAGCTGTCGGTAAAATTGTTCCAAAGGAAAAACTGGCGCAGGTCAGCGGAATGAATTCCTTTTCCGGTAATCTGATTTCCGTTATGTCACCGGTTTTGGCAGCTTCATTATTTGCCTTCGGCGGATTAAAAGTTATCCTGCTGATTGATTTGCTAAGCTTTATATTTGCATTCCTAATATTACTGATTGTGATAAAGATTCCGGAAGATGAGCATAAAAAGGCTGAGAAAACGTCGTTGTTTACAGGATGTGCGGAAGGTTTTGGTTACCTGAAACATAACAGGGGCATTTTTACAATCATTATTACTATGGCTTTGATGAATTTCTTTTCCAGATTAACCTATGAAAATATTCTGTCACCGATGATTCTTGCAAGGAGTGCTAACAATAGTATTATCTTAGGCATAGTTAATGCAATGATGGGTATTGGCGGAATAGTAGGAGGCATCATTGTTGCAACCGAAAAGTTTTCAAAAGACAGTATAAAAATGATTTATATTTCGGCAATATTTTCTTTTTTACTGGGTGATGTAATGATGGGTGTAGGCAGAAACGTCATTTTCTGGTCGATAGCCGGATTGGCGGCAAGTCTTCCCATTCCTTTTATAAATGCCGGGCAAAACGTGATACTGTATCAGAGAGTTCCCGAAAATATACAAGGAAGGATATTTGCAGTAAGAAATGCCATTCAATATAGCACTATTCCTTTGGGGATTCTTCTTGGAGGTTTTCTGGCGGATTATGTGTTTGAGCCGTTTATGATGACTGAGAATGGTGTTGCGTCTATTTTGCATATCCTGGTGGGTAATGGTGCCGGAAGCGGTATGGCGGTAATGTTCTTATGTACCGGAATGCTGGGGAGTTTATTTAGCCTTATTTCTTATAGGCAAAAGGAGATTCAAAAATTGAAGGGAGAAGATTAATTCTTCTCCCTCAATATATTTATGTATTTAAAAAGATGAAGCAGCCAATCGTATAATATCGCTCTTTAGTCTATATTCTCTGCCTGCATCCACTATTGTTAGTTCATTAAATCCGTGTTCTCTTACATAGCTCATATATTCAGATATCTTCCGACGCATTAAATCAAAATTACTTTTCATAACCATATTCTCGTGAGATGTTGGCCCATCGCATACTACATACAATCGATTTAATAACTGTTTCCTACTTTGTTGTGATTGATTCGCATAATACCAACGAATCATATCATCCTTTCCGGTTCTTGTATTTAGATCATATGGTCTCGACGAAAGCTTTACCGGATATACCGTCAATTTGACATCAAATGGAACTCCATCGATATAAATATCCACATCGTGGTTATACTTATCCGTCTCATGAACTGCTCCGTATTCACAAAAAATGTACTCACACTGTATAGATGTCATATAGTTATACCAACGATGAAGAGCATATTCTTTTTTAACCCCGGTACGTTCTATCTCCTTTAAGCATTCATCTAAAGACCTTACCTTATATATAAAATTTGATGCTTTATCGTAATAATTACTCTGCATATCCCAATCTGCAGAAATAATACCCATTGTATTTTGTAAGTCTTTTTCTAAATTTGGATTCATATTCTTTCCCTCCTCAGGTTTGTTCCAAATACTTTCAAAATGTCCATATAAGTTACACCTCCCACAGATATCAAAATTATATTAATCCGAACACAAAAAGTCAACAGACAATACCTGTCATCGCACGGCTTTTTGGAGCTTTCTAAGATATTGCCGTGTTAAAAAAAGTATTATATAATGATTTCTATAAAATTGCAGACAAATGCGGGTGGAAGAAAATGAACAATATAAAAATAAGAGTTGCAAAAATAGAAGATGCCCCTCAATTACTTAATATATATAGACCATACGTAGAAAAAACCGCGATAACCTTTGAATATGAGGTACCGGGTCTTGATGAGTTTAAACGGCGGATAGAGAAAACATTAAAGAAATATCCATATCTGGTTGCGGAAGACAACGGTGAAATACTCGGTTATGCATATGCCGGTCCTTTTGTTGGAAGAGCAGCCTATGACTGGGGAGTTGAGACTACCATATATCTTAAAGAAGATAAAAAGAAACTTGGATTAGGCAGGAAGCTTTATGAAGCTTTAGAAAAAATATTAAAGGCACAGAATATTTTAAATATGAATGCCTGTATCGGCTATCCGGAAGAAGAAGACGAATATCTTAACAAAAACAGTGTGGAATTTCATTCACATATGGGATTTACCATGGTTGGAGAATTTCATAAGTGTGGCTATAAATTCGGAAGATGGTATAATATGGTGTGGATGGAAAAATTGATAGGTGAGCATAAAAAAGATCAGCCGGCAGTAATTGCTTTTCCGTGCCTTGGGAGTGAGAATGAAGACTCGAGTATTTATTTCTAAGAAATTAATAATAACAGTAGTTATCTTTACTATTGGATTAATGTTCTTGTTTAAAGGTATTAATTCATATTTTAAACATAATCAAGCCTTATCACTGGAAACCTTAACTGAATCGGAATGCAAAAAGGGTTCTTATGTAGTCGGAAATATTGACAGTTATGTTATATACAGGATTAAAGAGAATAATAAGGTTTTGGGCAGCAGTGATACTCTTTTGACTTATACAAAAGCATATGAATTTTATACTGTTCCGATAGCACAGAATAGCTATATCAGAATAATGGTATCTGACAAGGATATGTTAAGTAAACTGAAAAATTTTATAGAGGGAAAAGGTGAAAGTTTTTATTTTGAAGGAGAAATTGTAGATTCTCCGATAGAGTTTAATTATAAGTGGTATGCGGCAATAGAAGGTTTTAATGCAGAAGATGTAATTAAACCCTATGTTATAAAGGAAATTAATTTTGAAAGTAATAAGAGTACAATATATATCGGAATTCTATTAGTAGTCTTTTCGGCTCTTTTATTTTTTGCAGACGGTGGTGTTAAAAGTGTTGTTTCAAAGGATATTGATGATGCGAATATAACAGGTAATAGAGGCAGCAGGAGTAATGATTATACTAATTCCTATAATAAGCGCAATGAAATATTGATAGAAATAAGACAATTGGAATCGTATGAAAATAGGCTGTCTGAGCTAAAAAAGAAATGTATCATTGGTTTTGTTTTGTTAGGGATTGGAATATATATAATAGTTAGTTCGTATCTCTGGGAAATAAAACTTATTGGAATTTTATTGATAATTTTATCGATTAAAAGTATATGGAAATATTTTATTAATTCGAATAATAGGTTAGCACGTCAGTTGGTTAAATTGTTTGGTATTGAATCTTTGTCGGAAAAAATTGATGAATGTAAAGATAATATTGATAAAATGGAAAATTATTGAAAATAGTGACTGACTATATATAATGTATAATACAAATTTCAAAAAATAATATTTTTTTAACATCAATACCACAAACTTTATTTTTTTAAAAGTTTGTGGTATAATTAATTAGCTAAACTCATAGGAGGTGGTTTGAATGCTGCAAAAAGAAGTGAATCTCAAAAGTCGGGATTTATATCTAAATAAATTAATTACCTTTAAAGATACAGAACCCGTAAAAATTATAACAGGTATTCGCCGCTGTGGTAAATCAAGTCTTATGAAGCTGATGATAAAGTACCTTAAAAACAATGAGATAGAAGATGACCAAATCATAGAAATGAACTTTGAATCTATGGACTATCGCAATATGACAGCCAAAGAAGTCTATACTTATGTAAAACAACAGCTGCCGCGGGGTAAAAGGGCATATATGTTTTTTGATGAAATTCAGCGGGTTGAAGCATGGGAGGATGCAATTAATTCTTTCAGAATAGATTTTGACTGCGATATATATATTACAGGTTCAAATGCTTATCTGCTTTCCGGAGAGTACGCAACATATTTGGCAGGACGATATGTGGAAATAAAGATGCTACCATTATCGTTTTCGGAATTTATAGACTTTCATGGTTATACCGTAGGAGAAAAACAAGGCCCGTCAGGAGAAGTGAAGAAACACATATATGATGTTAATGGAGAAAGTTATGAGCCTCAGGAGTTACTTGATGCTTATATACGTTTTGGCGGTATGCCGGGCATTGTTGATGTTGGTTTAAATAGCGAAACTGCATTTACGCTCCTTGACGGTGTTTACTCCACTGTTGTGGTAAGGGATATTCTGGAAAGAGAAAAACGCAGAGGACAGAGACAGATTACAGATCCGGAACTGCTTAGAAAAATCATTATGTTTCTTGCTGATAACATAGGTAACAGTACTTCAATTACTTCAATTGGAAATACACTTGTTAATGAAAGGCTGATTGATGTATCGGAGAGAAAAGGTAAACCTGCAGTACAGACAATACAGGCTTATGTAGGTGCTTTATTGGAGTCGTATATTTTTTATGAAATCAAACGATTTGATATAAAAGGTAAAGAATATCTTAGAACACTTGGCAAATATTATATTGTCGATGTTGGGTTACGTAACTATTTGCTGGGTTTACGTGATATGGATACAGGCCACATTATTGAAAATATCGTCTATTTTGAATTGCTTCGCAGAGGTTATGATGTGTCAATTGGTAAAGTGGGTGATAAAGAAATAGATTTCATAGCTATAAATACTGATACAAAGCGATATATCCAAGTAACTGAATCAATGAACGAGCAGTCTACCCGTGAGCGGGAACTTGCTCCGCTTAGAAAAATACGTGACAATTATGAGAAAATTGTTATTGCAGGTGAGTGTGTCAATCCTGTAACACAGGATGGAATTAAAATAATAAAGCTGACGGATTTTCTTTTGAATACAAATCAAAAAGTATTATTATAGTTAATGCAAAAAAAATGGTACTTGTTTTTACAGGTACCATTTTCTATGTCAGATAAAAAATATTATTTATATTTTAAGTCAATAACTATAGACGCAATACCGCATCCAATTCCAAATACCGGGAAAACCGCAATAGATGGCACGCCCCATTCTTCGAAAACGAAACCGCATATTAAGTAGATAATTGTTGCGGTCATCATTAAACAGGCACAAACGGTTCCAATAAGCTGTCCCTTCTTATATTCATGAGATTCCTTGTTGTGAGAATTATTATAGTCCTGTATGTTATACTTTTGTTTCTGTAAGCCTGCATATACCAATATGGAAACACCAATACTTATAAATAGGAAAAATATGGATGACACAAGTTCTTCAATGTCAAAGCGAGGATTTATGTAAACCTCCGGCAAAACGGTATCCAGGTTTAAAAATAGTAGAGCAGCTATTAAGATAATGACAACTCCCACTGCAATATAAACTGTAAATCTTTTATTAAAAGATTCAATTTCATCCTGAGTATAAAAATTATCTATGGAAACATTTTTTTTACGGAAATTTTCGTGTTGCAGGCCCATTACAATAAAAATTGTAACGGCTATAATAACAAATATAAAAAATACCATGTCTGCAAGATCTTCATTTATATTAATTCCGCATAGAAAAGACATTACAGAAAGCCCAAGTAAAATCAGACCTACACCAAGTGCAACCATTTTGCTGAACAGGTTCATATGTTCTTCATAGTTTGTCTTATCTTCAACATAAAGACTGCTCACATCTTTTTTTATAATGTCATCCAGACTGCAATTAAACATTTCGCTAAGCTGCATCAGCTTATCCATTTCCGGGAAAGCAGTATCTGATTCCCATTTTGAAACTGACTGCCTTGAAACATCCAGCTTTTCGGCAAGCTGTTCCTGTGTAATGTTATCTCTTTTTCTAAGAAACTGTAAATTTTCTCCTAAACTCATCTTGATCACCATATAACTGTTTGTTTATTGATTCGACTAGTATTGGCAATATAAACAGCTACATCCTTTCTTTAATTATTTTAAGTAAATTTCTCTTCGTGCACGATGAAGTTAGGTATATTCTATAAAACACAGGATGTAAACTCTATCAATTTTATGTTGCTTTTAAATATTTTAATGTAAATTTTGAGTTGCAGGCAGCGCCATTATGGCATCTTTCATACTTTTAACATATTCCCCTACCGGAGCGGCAGAATTTTTTCCATGTTGCGCCACCAATTTGATAATGGCAGAACCCACAATGGCACCGTCCGAGATACCTGCCATTTTTGCAGCCTGTTCGGGAGTAGATATACCGAAGCCAACTGCACAGGGAACGGAAGAATTTTCGCGCACCAGTTTGACCAAAGATGAAATATCCGTATTGATTTCACTTCTAACACCCGTAACACCAAGACTTGATACAATGTATATAAAACCTTTGGCTTCTTTGGCTATCATTGCGATACGGTTTGCAGAAGTAGGCGCTATCAGAGATATCAGGTCTACATTATATTTTTCGCAAATTTCGTCAAATTCGCCCTTTTCTTCAAACGGAAGATCCGGCAGGATTAAACCGTCTATCCCGATTTTCGAACAGGTACTTATAAATTTCTCCGCACCATATGAGAAAACCACATTTGCATAGGTCATAAATACCATAGGTATAGTAACGTCCTGTCTTAGTTGTTTCACCATCTCGAAGATTTTATCTGTAGTGACTCCCTTGGTCAATGCGCGGAGATTGGCTTCCTGGATAACCGGTCCTTCTGCGGTAGGGTCGGAAAAAGGTATACCAAGTTCTATTAAATCGGCTCCGTTTGCAGCCATACTTTCGACTATTTCCTTAGTGGTTTCCAGATCCGGATCACCGCAGGTTATAAAAGGTATAAATGCTTTGCCGTTAGCAAATGCTTCTGCAATTCTACTCATTGATATCCTCCCCTCTGTAGCGTGCAATAGCGGCACAGTCTTTGTCTCCGCGGCCGGAAATCGTGATGACCATAATCTTATCCGCGGAATACGAAGGTGCAATCTTTATAGCATGTGCTACCGCGTGCGCACTTTCAATTGCCGGTATAATGCCTTCCGTGCGGGAAAGATATTCAAATGCTTCCACCGCTTCATCATCCGTTACAGGAACATATTCTGCTCTTCCGGTATCATGAAGCCATGCGTGCTCGGGACCTATGCCGGGATAGTCAAGGCCTGCGGATATAGAATAAACCGGAGCAATCTGTCCGTATTCATCCTGACAAAAATACGATTTCATACCGTGAAAAATACCGAGCCGTCCGGTATTTACCGTGGCAGCAGTCTCAAACGTATCGATTCCGCGTCCGGCAGCTTCACAACCTATCAGCTTTACATCTTTATCTTCTATAAAATGATAAAAACTGCCAATTGCATTACTTCCGCCGCCCACACAAGCCATTACCACATCGGGAAGGCGTCCTTCCTTTTCCATAATCTGCTGTTTGGTTTCGCGGGAAATCACAGCCTGAAAATCTCTTACAATTGTAGGGAACGGATGAGGACCCATAACGGAACCAAGGCAGTAATGTGTATCGTCAATCCTGCTGGTCCATTCCCGCATAGCTTCTGAAACAGCATCCTTAAGTGTTGCGGTACCGCTTTTAACAGGAATTACTTCAGAACCTAAAAGACGCATACGATATACATTGAGTGCCTGCCTTTTTGTATCCTCTTCTCCCATAAAGACTACGCATTCCATTCCAAGAAGGGCGGCAGCGGTTGCGGTTGCAACACCGTGCTGACCGGCGCCGGTTTCTGCGATAAGTCTCGTCTTTCCCATCTTTTTGGCAAGGAGTGCCTGTCCTAAAACGTTGTTTATTTTATGTGAGCCGGTATGGTTTAAATCTTCTCTTTTTAGATAAATCTTTGCTCCACCCAGATCTTTGGTCATTTTTTCCGCATAATACAGACGGCTGGGTCTGCCTGCATATTCGTTAAATAAAGCGGTAAGCTCTTTATTAAATGCCGGGTCATCCTTATAATGGTTATAAGCATCTTCTAGTTCAATTACCGCATTCATAAGAGTTTCCGGTATATATTGCCCGCCGTGAACTCCAAATCGTCCTTTAGAATTTGACATAATCTGCCTCCTTTTAATGAATATAAAAATATGTCGCCATCGACAAATTGATGTTTATTTGTTTCATAAATCTTTTGCCATACATAAAGATTCCGGCATATTCACATATGGTCCGTAATTAGGAATCACTTTAAAACCTAATTTTTTATATACGGCACAGGACTCAACCAATATTTCTCCCGTTTCAAGGATCATTCTTTTATATCCCAGTTCTATAGCCCAGTCTATAAGTAGAGAAACAAGTTTACTTCCGAGCCCTTGTCCTTGATATTCGGTATGTATAAATATTCTCTTTAATTCTACATTTGCATCATCATATCTTCTTATTGCACCGCCGCCAATCGCCTTATTGCCGTCATAAACAACTATAGCTTCATTTATTTCATCCAGCTGGTTAAACTTCGTATATTTATCCCGTTTTATCTCTTTACCGACACGCCTGTCCAAATCCATATCGAGAAGCCTGCAGTTTTCTATAAAATCTTTGTTTCTACCATCCGTTCTGATAAAGTCCATTGGGTCACTCCTACAAAGAATAATTTGTATATACAATCATAATGTATACACCTTCCAATATTTATCCGGCTTTACAAATCTTACTAATATTTATCGCTTATTTCAACATTGAAATTATAGCATATATACCTTACAATCACAATAAAATATCCTTATCCCTTGGTTGTGTTCTCTTCTCTGAACGTATTTCAATATGCTTTTTCAAAAAACAAACTACAATGCAACTCTGTCTAAATATGAATTGCATTGCAACATGAAATCTTTCTTAGAAAATAATACATTCAAAACATACAAAGAGCCGACAAACTGTGATCACTCACAAGTTCATCGGCTCTGCGTCTTAGCGTTTGGCTCTTTGATGATGTTATTGTCAGTTTGAAACGAGAATCTATCTCCCTACCTTTTTGTTTATAAATCTGTTACTAAAATGTAGTCCATATCCTAATAACAAGAATACAAAACATATTCCAATTATATAGCAAATTATAACATTCCAAGAATTTCCTACTAATATAATCTTAGCAGGAAAAGGACAATTATTTGTCATAACGAATATAACTTGCGCAAATATAATATAGCATATTGGAAAAATTAAATTTGTAGAAATCAATAATTGATTATTTATTTTGTTATGATTGCAAAAGATACACCAATACAAAAACAATAAAATCGGGTTAATTATATGAATAAACCAAAATGCACCTTCTAAACTCAATTTTATTATAAGAGTTGCTATAAATATAACAATAGTAGTTACGACACAATTAGCATATATCCATTCAGGAAAGTATTTTCCTTTTTTAATATAATAGATAAAAGAGCCAATAAGGATTAAACCTACTATAATTCCTGATATAAAGCAATATTCACTCATATAACTTATATCTTTATAATACCCCAATA
>JAFLTH010000103.1 GCA_022510525.1 Lachnospiraceae bacterium
AATTCTTCCATCCGTTTCAATTCTTCCTCTGCATCATCTAATCCGACATGTGCATAGACATTCATTGTCACACTGATATCCGAATGCCCCATGAGGTACTGCAGGGTCTTAGGGTTCATTCCCGATTTTGCCATATTGGAGCAATATGTGTGCCTGCATACATGAGGCGTGATGTTCGGCATCTGCACCCGGTAGATATCGTTGTACCTGCCGACCATATGGTTGAACCTGTGCTGCCAGTGCATTGCCACCAGCGGATTGCCATTGTCATCGTAGAAAAGGAATCCCGTATATCCGTCGATCACTTTCTCTGTCTTTGGAGGCTCCCTGTCCTCGATAATGGATTGGAACATCTGTGCCACATCCTCGGTTATCGGTATCTTTCTTGTTCCGGCAACGGTCTTTGTGGTCTCAATGATGTATCTCATATCGGAAGTCCTCTGTAGCTGGTGGTCGATATTTACGATCCTGTTCTCAAGGTCGATGTCCTTAAGTGTCAGACCGCAGAATTCCGATATGCGCATCCCCGTATGGAAGAGGATGTACACCACCTCGTAATATTTGCAATAGACCACATCATCATGGACAAACTTTAGAAATTTCCTCATCTGCTCCCTTGTGATCGCCTCCCTTGTCACGCTGTCATTCACCAACACTCCGGCAAGCTGGAAAGCAAACGGATTCTTGACCAGAACATCATCATCCACCGCCATCTGAAAGGCAGGTCTTAATACCCCTCGTATGGTGTGGATGGAACTGTAGCCCCTGCCATCTTCCTGCTGCAGCTTGATCAGGAACAGCTTTGCATCCGAAGTCTTTATGTTCTTGATCTTCTTCTGTCCGAATGGATCCTTTGCCAAGACCCTCTGCACCGTCACATAGCCCGTCCTTGTACTCTGCCGCACTCCCGTTTTGGTCTTTAGGTAGCGGTCGACTAATTCACATACCGTCATCTGTCCGTCTGCAACATTTATCAGCCTGTCCAGATCGGCATTGACCTGTTTCTCCAATTCCCGGAGGGAAAGGCATGGCTTTTTGCCGGGAGGAAGTTTGTCCGTAGGCTCCAGCTTCCAACTGTACACAAAATGCGGTTTCCCATCGATATGATATTTATATTGGTATTTTCCGTCTGCCCTTATGCTCTCGCCGGGGCGCAGCACCCTGCGTTTTGAATCCCGCCTAGTCTTTCCCCGTCCTGCTTCTGCCATTTGCAAGCCCCTCCTTTACCTTTGGATTTTTTATTAAAAACTGCTCAAATGCTGAACGGATGACCAGTGTCCTCTCTTTATAATAAGCGAGGTAATCACCGCCATCCGTTTCCTTTAAGAATGCATGGAACTTTCTTCTGCTGAAATTCCAATACCTGATCGCTTCTTCCGGATTTAAGATATCCTTTTCTCCTAAGTTCGGCTTTGCCATTTTACGACTCCTTTCTCTGCCAAAAGCGGCGTGTTTACTGAGTTTATCGGGTTCACTGTATATTCCCTCTGTCCCCCGTAAATAGCAACTACTTTTGGCAGATAAACGGAATTATATTTCTGATGAATTAAGGATAAAATCCTCAAACTTCGGTCTGATAATCAGGAACCTGTTCCCACAGTAGACAGCAATGTTTCCAAGGTTATCTTCCGCGATCCTTCTCATCTTCTTTGTGCCGATGTTAAAGTAAGATGCAGCCTCCTTGATGGTGAGCATATACTTCTCACTGACAGGAAGCTCTTGTCTGCTTTCTGCATTCATAGTATTTCTCCTTCCGACAAGGTGGCCACACAGCCTGGCTCCTTTGTACTGTATTCTCACTTTTGACATTTTCACGTTTTTGCTGTGGTCCTATCTATGCCCCCAGGGGCGGTCAGGATCTCTGTGACCTTTTCCGTGGGGAACGGGGCCGCCCCTTCACGCACATTTTTGTTAATTCAAACAGGGTATTAACCCCCAATGCAGATAAACTGTATAAAACAGCCTGATACCTGCATAAATTGGATGATAATAAAATCAAACCGTTTGGTAAAAACTACACATTTTCATCCGGCTTCTTCAACTGAATGACCTTGAGCACATCCCTGCGGATCAGCTTTCCGTCAAGGAACTTAAATGCCAGATATCCGAACTGTCCCAGCGCCGCAAATTTCTCCACAAGGGTACGCACCGATACAGCCTTTCTGTCGATGATCCAATAATAGGAGAAGTCTCCAAAAGCAACAGGCTTTGTTCCCTCTGCGATATCCGGCATATACTCCGAGATCATTACCTGCTTGCCTAAAATGGTATCACTGCTGTGATTCCAAAGATAATTACCGTCTGCATCCTTCAGAGTCCTGAGCGCCAGTGCGGTCTTATCACTCATCATCCAAATGCCGTTCCGTCTGTATTCCTTGTCCACACTAAAATACAGGGCGATCACATCATCATAGGTAAGGCTCTCTGTTGTCACACCGACTTCTGCACCTTTGCTGTCGTGAAGGATGCCTGTCGGTTCATCTTCCCCGGTGCCATTGATGAACCCATTATCCTCAGCCCTGCCGAAGTTCTTTGCAAACCTTCCTATAAGATATTGCTCAAGACTGAAGGCTGCATCGTGGACAAAATCTTCATCCAGTTTCACAAAAGCAGCCAGCTTGTGACTGCCAATCGGATTTTCATTGAAATCTTCCAGTCCGTCATAGACCGGGTTCTCACCGCCCTCTGAAATAAACTGTGCCAGATCCCTGCAGTCCTTCACATAGATACGGCCGCCGGGCTTATAGGCTTTGATCACTGATGCAATGTTTCTGAAAACACTCTCTTTCTCCATTGCTTTCTCGATCTTCCCGGAGGCACTTGCCGGAAGCTCATAACTTCCGAGCAGACTGATGCGTCCTCTGGAAAGAGCCTCATCATTTCCTTTCCTGCCCCTGACAGAGTCCCAGAACTGGATGTCATACTCCGGCTGTGCCGTGATACTCATATGGTTTGTCATGCTCATAATAGATCCCTCCTATCTTCTGTTACATGCCGGGCATGAATAAAGTCCCAGCACGTTGCTTGAAAGCTGCCTGCCTACCTGCTTCAGACGACCATTGCACTTGGGACACTTGATGTCATAAGCAAACGCCATCTCCTGTGTGTGGTCATGTTTAGCATGAAGCCTGTAAAACTTCCGCACCTTTCCCGCTTCATCCCTTGCGACCTCATCCGCAAGATACAGGTCGTATCTTCTCTGCGTATACTCATCCGAGTAATAGCTGTTTGCAGGTGTCAGGTAATTCCCCTGCTTTTGTCCGTGTAACGGGTAATTCATAATAAGATCCTCCTTCTTTATTTATTTGCACCTGTCACAGGTGTAGCAAAACAAGTTTTTAGTGGTCGTTGTTTCCTAAAAGTGGTCGAAGCAGTGGTCGTTACGATGTGATATGGAGTGCTGTAAATCCTGCATTTATGGGGACTTTTCAATTTTAGTGGTCGAAGTGGGGGTTTTCACAACTCTATGACCACAATCTGTTTTTCTTCCCCTCAAATAAAGACATTCGCAGATTTTCCTTAGAAGTTTATGATGCGACCACTACGACCACTAAACTCCCAAAATCCCCACCAATGCTGACTTTTTTCGGTGGTCATTGTGATTATTTCGACCACTGCAACGACCACTTCAACCACCGACCGACCACTAGGAAAGAAACTCAGCATCATCATACCCATAGGCAGATGCATACTCCTTCTTGCATTCCTGCGTCAGCGTGAGATCCTTATAAAAAGTTCCGATGTTTCGTTTTACTGTCATGTCCTCAAATTTGGTTGCCAGATGGTCTGCAAGCTTCGTCCGAAACTCTTTATAGGTCTTGGCAAAACCGTTATTATTATCCCGACACCACTCCTTATAGACCTTATAGATCTTCCCCGTGGTACAGGCATCAGTGATCTTTCCACCCTCACGCTCACACATGCATTCCTCATAGAAACTGATGACTGTGTTATTCTCCCGCTGATACTGCTCCCTTGCAGCAGATACGCTTTCCGGCTCGGAAAACCTATAGCCGTTAGCGATCACGGTCTGCAGGGCTTTTACCGCCTTAAAAACGATGCCCTCACGCTCCGCATACATCTTATCCAGCAGTTCCTTGTCCTGTTCTTCTGGTGCGATGACATTCAGACACTCCACGACCATGATACGGTCGTATACCCATCTGCCGTCATCACCGCCGAACTTTGGAAGCCTGTTCATGCAGAACCACAGCAGGCCATTGTATGTGAATTCAAATGCCTGCTGTCCTTTAAACTCTGCAAAAAGACTGTCACCGCCCGTCATCTTCTTAAAGGTCTTTAATTCATCCACCGACAGGAAACTCATGTCGGAACTTCCCGCAAGCCTTGTCCCGTATATGGCTCCCGTCCCGAATCTGGACTCGATCTCCTTAAGGTCGATGCCTATGAAATTCCCTCTGCCGAGCAGACGCTCCACAAGGCTTTTTAATTGTGATTTCCCGGTATCCCCATCCCCCACAAGAAACAGCGCTTTTTTCATCCTCCAGCCTTTCACGTTGGAGACACACACTCCCATGAATTCCAAAAGAAGCTGTTGCACTTCCTCATCCCCGTTGGTAAGCGTATCCATATAGGAATCAAACACGGGAGTCTGCGTCGGAGAGTCCTGCCACCGACAGGGTATCTGTATGGTAGAAAGCATCTCAGGGCTGTGAGGTTCCAATATTGTTCCTTCCGCCGAAATCCTAAGGAGTCCGTTCTGGAAATTGATGATGCCCTCATCCGCATTCAGTTCATCCTGACTGACATAATTCAGATCCGTATTGATGTGCTGCAATGCTTCATTGACCTTGCTCATCTTCACAAGTTCCTCATCATAATCAGCAATGTACTGCTTGATGCGTCCCATCATCATGTTGTCTGCATATAGCCTGTAACAACCACCTTCATAGACATATTTCAAAAGCGCCTGTTTGCCGTTATCCCTCACAAGGATATACTGCATATGTTCCCTGACATACTTGGCAAGGAGCGGAACGCTGACATATGGTTTAAAGGTCTTTCCATCGAACCTGATGAAATAAGGATGTTCCGTTACAGATCTGTGAAAGACTCCGTGACAAGCTTTTATTCCGAGCGCTATCGTGGCTTCACGATAATCGTCACGCTCCCACTTATCCCTGTACAATCTGGATCTCCGAAACACCTGATCTATTGCCTCAGGATCATCACCCACCCGGAATGCTATCAGCGCACAGAGGGCTGCATCAGCCTCCGACTGCGAACCATAATCACTGAAATCGCCTTTGTCATAAAGATTGATGAACTTCTCCGCATTTTTTTGTTTCCGCAGATCTGCAACAATATCAAACAGCATTAGCGCATCGTCATCTGCGGGATCCTCCCCACCCTTATCTGCCCTGCGCATATCTTCATCAAGCGTAGCAAGGACTGCATCCGTTCCATCCGTGAGAGGAAGGTCATTGACCACGTTACCCGTATAGGTCGCAAAACGGTTTGTGATACTGCCAATATAAAGCTCCACGCCGATGTTGGAATTCTTCTGGTAGAATTTGCCGCTCAGTATGTTCCGCTGTCTGTTTTCGTCATAGACTATGGGAAGTTTCTCTGTATCACATGTCCCAAGGATATGGATCCCGTTCCCGCTCGGAGACATCTCCGCATAGGAATCATGCCTGTCAAGGAGTTTCTGTAAGAGCGGATCAGACATCTCCCTGTGGTCGATATCCAGAAAATACATATCTTCCGGCACTTTAAAACCGATGCCGGATGCATTGCATTTCTGCATGGCTGTTTCTGCTTCATCATAAGTAGCCCATGTGTCCTTGTATTTATCATCCGTTCCTGTTGCCCCGCCATATGCTGAGAACGGAACTTTAGTGACCTTTCCGTTTTTTCCGGGCATATAGTTCCACAGGAGCCATATCTTTTGCTGCTTTAAGGCTTCCATTGTGATACTGCTCACTATCTCACCTCCCCTGATGTAATAATTGCATCCTTTATTCATTCACGGCATTTTTCAGTAGCCATTCTCGGTAAGCCTCGACAGGGATCAGTATCCTTGTCCCAACCCTGATCGTTGGAAATCCCGGTGTCTTGACCAGTTCGTATGCTTTGGGAAGGCTTATCCCCATTTGCGCAGATAATTCCTGCACACTCATCGTTATCTTCTCCATAGCCGGTTCCTCCTTTTTTTATTTTGCGCAATAAAATACCACCGACCATTCGGTGGCTATCTGAGTACCAATGTTGCTTTCCCTTGTGAAACGATCTGTTTCACTGCGTTATATGCGGTCAGATCCTTTACTCCATGCGCATTCTTCCTATCAAGAAGTTCTTCCTCACGCTTAAGTTTACGATTCGCCCGTTGTCGCATTCTGTTTTTGATAGCAAACACCTCCTCTTTTAGACATAGGAATCCTGTCATTCCGGGAAACTTTTGTAATGACATCCGCAATGCAATTCTAACACTTTGTGAGATTTTATATTTTATTTATATCACATTTTGTTATCTATGTCAATGCAAAATCTAACATAATGTAATATAAATGTTTATAATAGTAAAAAATATCTTGTATATTCTAACGATATGTGATATTATTCTCACAAAGGAGGTGCATTATGTTTGCTGAAAGACTTAAATTGCTTAGAAAAAAGAAAGGCTACACACAGGTGGGCCTTGCCGGAGAACTGGAAGTTTCCAAAGGAACGGTTGCAATGTGGGAGACTGGGAAAAGGACCCCTGACTTTGATATGCTGGTTACTTTGTCCGATCTGTTTGATGTGAGCATTGATTACATCCTCGGACATTCCGATAAAGACTCTTCTGTAAAACTTACCGAGGAGGATATCGACCAGCTTGGAAGATGGGAGGCAGAAAGCATTTTTTATGAAACGTTTAAAATGTACCTGTCCCTTGATTCCTTTGGCAGATCTGCCGTTGACAGCCTCATAAAGACCGAGAGGCTCCGCTGCCATGAGCAAGGCACTCTTGAGGACACTTCAAATGTCAGGATCCGCATTGCTATCGATAAATAGAATACAAAACATAGAAAGGCTGGAAGTCAACTAAGGCTTCCAGCCTTTCTATATTAAAGCTGTGTAATCAATACTTTTTCACAAAACTGCTTATCTGGAAACTCCTTAATTCAAAATCTTTTTAATATATGTTTGAGAGGCCGTTTTTCTTCGAAATAATCAGCAATACTATTTATTCTCTACTCTCAAATTCTTTTTCAAAAAGTCTTGACTATCCACAGCATATTCTTTAATATTGCACTACCCAAAAGAAATCCAAGAAAAAAGGAGATATACAATGAATAAACCAATAGTTATTCCTTGCAGATCTTATCAAAATTTCATCACTAAAATGCTATATTTTCAGGGAGATCCTAATCTTAAATGCAAAGAAATATGCTTCAACCAAAAAACTTATTTATTACTCGCCCATGAAATTCCTGACCAACTAGATGCAACATTCTTCTCATCTCAAAACCACCTATCTTATCCCAAACTTCCAGTCACCTGCCTTAATCAAAATATCTGCTACAGTTTTCATATAAAAGAACTTAATCAAATGCTTCTACCATATGAACATATAGCTTCAATAATTCTTTCCCTTCCTTACATATTTACAAAAGTAGCCCATCACCATGATATCTATGGTAACGAGCTACTCATCTTACATAACTAACTATTTTTATATAATTTTTCTATTTTTCCTATTGCAGCATTTTCCAAACGATTGGCTCGCTCTTGTAATTCAACTATTTTCTTAAATAGCGCACCAATTTCTTCCTGTTTCTTTTTATCAATAAAAGGAATTGGTATGGATTTAATGACGTCTGGATCTATCTCAGGAATATCTTTTCCAAATCTTGTCGCCGTAATCAAATGGTATCCCCATTCATTACTGCACAAAAATGCCGCGAGATAATAAAAATCCATATCGGATTCTTTTTTACCGACCCTAAGTACATGCTGTGTTATAGCTTTTCCTGCCATTTGTTTTCCAGCTAACATACCATGCCCCATTATGCCCCCATATGTACCAGAACAAGGTATCAACACAGTATTCTGATCAATCTTACACTTTTTCAAGTCTTTAGAATTAAGTTTCTTTGATATATACTTACTTGGTGATAGGTTTGCTCTAACAATATCAGAAGAAGAATATAAACCAACTCCGTTAGGATTATCCTTTTCTAAATAATGCCGTTTAAATCGTGCTGTTCCCCATACTTCTGCCACATCACCTAGCAATCTATAATCCCCTTTAAGAATCTCCCTGAAAATATAATTCGAGTAGAAATTATACATATGCGGATCAATTCTGTTAATAATAAGATTGCTATAAGGTAAAATATTTACGTTGCCATCTGTCACATCTGGAATAAGCCCTAAAAATTCTGCGTTTAACTTCTCTTCTATTATTTGAATGAGTTCTCTAGCCTCATCATATAAACAAGCAGCATTTAACATTTGGCTATTGATCTCTTCAATATGTTCCTCGAAATACATTATAGGTAATTCACGCAGGTTTTCTTCAGTTAACTCCTTGATAACTTTTCCATGTGAATCTTTTACAAGTAATGCTAAACCATATTGTGTCTGAAGATATGCCGCAATGTATCCTCTGTAATTATTGGATATTCTTAATCGAAAACAATGATCACTGGCTACATGTCCTGTATAGGACTTTCCACATAAAACACTAATCCCAACTGTACCAGATCTGGATACTAAAATATCGCCAGCCTGGACAAACAGTTCTTCATTATTTCTTATTTTATCAATAAATATCCTATCATCATCTGGTAATCTTAGATTTAACATTGAGGATGTTCCTATCATTGGAACTCCTACTTTTTTATTATGTGTATAATTCCTACTGAAACGATTTGGAAGATATATATCTTCTATGCATTCTAGGTCAGTCATTCTGTATAAAGGGATACCATTATTTTTACAATTTCTTATAATTCTTTGAGTTTCTACATTATATTGACTGGGATCTAAACGCATCCTCCGCGGTAATGTATCAACACTTGCTATGATATTAATTTGATCATCATACTTGTTATAAGACACGATAAATCTCCTCCACTACATCATAATATACTTTGCCCGATTTTAGCTTACGAGAATATTCCAAATATCTATTAACTATCTCAGGCAAATCATTGTCGATTACTTTTTCTTTTGTGGTAGTGGAATCTTTAAGTGTTACCTCATGTAATATTTCCTGCCCTTCTTCATCTTTAACAAATAGTTCTTTTCCCCGCCTGTCATATCCAACTTTATGCACTTCCGCCATGAAAATCGGGTAATTTTCTACCTGTTTAACACCATCCAGAATTTGTGCGGTCTCCGTCAGCTCTCTACGTTCAACCACAAGAACTGCTGTTAACGTCCCAGTACCTTCTCGACCACTTATTAAAAATGTTTCAACCGGAAGTTCCAATACGCCTAATACTTTAGTATGAGCAAATAACCACTTCCTAACATACTCCAATCCAGGATTATTTAAAATAGACTGTGGGACAACTATCGCAGCCCTTCCTTTACCCGGTACTAATAACTGTATAATTCTCTCTAAAAACAATATTTCTACGATCTGAGAAGTTTTTCCTTCAGCTAATTCAAACTGATTTAAAACATACTCTTCTGTACGAACTATGTTATTTCCAAATGGGGGATTCGCACCTATCTTTGTAATATTACCGATGTAAAATGCATGTCCTGATTCTTCTACTTTCTTTAACCCATATAAACGTTTTAATTCGTCTGCATTATCACAATTCCAATTTTGTACAGGTTCAAGTATATCTTGATTGAAGACAGGTGAATTATCTACTCCATTCATCATCAAATTCATAGCACATGCATTTGATAGATTTCTGTTTATATCATTTGCAATTATATTTGAAGTTGCAAACTTTTCCTGCTCTCTTTTAATAGCTTCTGTAAAATCTCCTTTTCTTTTGTTATATCTATCAAAAATCGCTTTTTTACCCGCATCAAGCATAGTAATAACAAATCCACCAGAACCACATGCTAAATCTGTACAAATATCATCTGGCTCAATTTCAAGCATCGATACAGCCGCATCAATCACTACTCTTGGCGTAAAAAATTCACCTTTATCACCACGTAAATTAGCACCTACAATTTCCTCATATGCAGCACCTTTGATAGTTGTATTTGTACCCAACAATGAATAATTCTGCAATTCTGACACTATTCTAGCCAAAGAAGCTGGTCTAATATTAATCTTATCCCCTTGAAAACCTCTGTATTTATCATATTTTTCAACAATCAATCTTTTATATAAATCGTTTATTCTATTATATACACGATTAATGCCATCCTGAGTGTTACTTTCATTGAATGTCACAAAAAAATCTGCATATTCTTTATCTTCTTTTTCATCCTCAATCTTGGTCTCTATAACTTTTAGGAATTCCCAAAAAGCAGTCATTTTATCGTCGCCTGCAGTAGCGATAATATCATGACATTTCTTAAATCTCCACTTTAAACTTTCAGAAGTTGCCGGAACAAGATCGTCCATTTTAGGTCCTTTATCAGCTGATATTTCTTGTCCTTTTCTAGGTATATCGTTATCAACTTCTCTGACTTTACCACTTCCCTCTTGAATTCTTTGTACAACCTGCCTTAATCCACCAGATCCATTTGTCCAAAGCCCATACATACAATCAGGACAAACTGCAACATAAGTGATTAACTGACCAACACCATCTTTCTTGTCTGAAAGGCTAATCTTAGGGGCTTTAGTTTCTACAATCACTTTTACATTAACCTGAGTGTGTTCATCCCCCGGATTAAAAATAGCTATATCTATTCGCTTGTTTGCAGAGCCTTCCTTAATTGGAAATTCTGTCTCCATTTCTTCAAACGTATAATTGTACTCTTGCACAAGAACTTTTATCATTTCTTGTCGTACGTATTCCTCATCAGTAGCTTTTCTCTGTTTTTTAGCTACAGGATCATATAAATAACCTTCTTTAATATTTGCCATTTTATTCTCCTTTTGTATTAAAGTCTGATCATATCTCATATCATCAGGTTTCTCGGCATTTTCCGGAATCAACCATGTTTTTCCTTTTAATATTGCACCTTTTATACGCCCTTCACTACAAAGTTTTCCGATTCTTCTTGTGGAAATTCCCCATATTGGAGACATTTCGGATGTTGTTTTATATCCCATACTCTCCTCCTTATTATGCATATATTATATTCTTTTATCGGAATAATGTCAATTCCTTTGAATGCATTAAATAACTTAATTTGTTTGATTTTTTTATAGATAATAAATTACCTTTTATAATCCAAGTTTTCCACTTGATAACTCTCCGATTCAGAGGTAAGATACGACACTACGAAAGGAGGGATTGGATGGAAAAGGAATCTGCA
>JAFLTH010000104.1:0-9694 GCA_022510525.1 Lachnospiraceae bacterium
TGTACCCAAGTGGCTGAAGGGTCCGCACTCGAAATGCGGTAGGTCGGGCAACCGGTGCGAGGGTTCAAATCCCTCCATCTCCGTTCAAAGAATCTAAGTTGTGGACGATTATAATTCCTTACATATACTATTAATAAAATCAAAAAAGGTATTTGTATGGATAATTTTGACATTTTTCCACCATTTCAGACGCCAAACCGGGACATAATCCGGGTATTTTCGGCAGTTATTGAAAATATCTCCCGTGATCGCAATGCAACCCTGGTAACTATTTCATATAACGACTGCGTAGGATGTCCCAGCCGAACAGGCTCGGTTAGGCTGGTTGTAAATCAGGAGACTGCTATCCGTGATGAAAGGGGACGGAATATCCGTGCAGGAGAGTTGGAACGTGGAATGATAGTGGATGCCAGCTTTTCTTCTGTAATGACAAGGAGTATTCCTCCACAGTCACAGGCATTTTCCATACGGGTGATAAGAAGGGCAAATCAGTCTCAAACCACTACCGGTAGAATTATAGAAGTTAACACCCGTAACAATTATATTCTGGTTCTTCGCAGTCAAAATTTTTCTTCAGCTGTTCGATTTAATATTTCTCCCGGTACAACCATTTTAGATCCTTTCGGAAGACGGATTTCACTTTCCTCATTGAGTCCGGGATTTAGGGTCAGAGTTGAGCATGCATCATTTATGACTGCAAGCATCCCGCCACAGACGACAGCATTTACTGTGCAAATCATAAGATAGAAGACTAATGTTTTAATATGATTAACACAGAAAAATAATTAGTCAAGTATGATTCGTTGAGTTGTACTTGACTAATTTTATATGTTTCTTGAAATTCCGTATACGTACATTTCAGATATAAACGAAAAAACGTTTATGGTTAGATGGATTAATAAAAATGCATTTGCAATTTGTATTAAAGTGTGTTATGATAACCAAAAGCATATTTTCTTTAAGGCAAGTCAGTATTCTATAATGTTGTTTATATATGGAGTAATCTATATATGACAATCTCTGTTTGAAGTTTCAGAAAATCCCTGCTTTTAAATTCCAACTAACATTCTAATGGGCAGGAGAGCCTGAAACTGTAAGTGTTTCTCCTGCACAAACAATCATTTCATCCGGATGCAGGAAAACCAAGATGTACTCCTGTATCGGATGGTCGCTCCCGTTCGGGAAAGATTCACAATTCAGGAGGATATCAAATGAACGAAATGACAAAAGTAACAGAGAAGACAGAAACAACAGAACCAGCGATACTGACAGTACCAAAAGTACAGCGCAAGTACAAAGACACCCTGTTTCATATGCCGCTTAGAGATTTGTTCTATGTAAGTACAGTTCTTAAGGGCAGGGTAAAAGATGAAAACCTATACGGACAGGCACTGATTAAGATTCCGGCTCCCAGATTTGTAGTTTTGTATAATGGTACGGAAGACTAGGCTGAATATCAGATATTAAAACTGTCAGATTCTTATGAGAAAAAACAGGAAAATCCGGAACTAGAGCTGACAGTAGTAGTGTACAATATAAACTGGGGGCATAATAAAAACTTGCTGGAAGCCTGTCAATTATTAAAGGAGTATGCGCAATTCGTAAACCAAGTCAGAGAATATGCCAAGGAAGTTCCTATTACAGAGGCTGTTGAGAATGCGGTAGATTACTGTATAGAACATGACATTCTGGCAGATTTCTTATCCAAGAATAGGATGGAGGCAGTTGATATGTGTATATTTGAATTTAATGAAGAGAAATTTTTGAAAAGCGAGCGAGAATGGTCTTATAATAGTGGTCGTGAAGAAGCACGCAAAGAAGCCAAAATAAATTTCGCGGCGCTTACAGTAAAAACCATAGAATCCGCCATGAAAAATTTTAACATTGACCTGCCTGCAGCCTGCAAAGCTTTAGACACCCCAATCGAAGAATATGAAAAAGCTAAGGCTCTTATTGCTATGGTGGAAACAAAATAGCTTGCTTTTGCGGCAGCGGACTTAAAATTAATTTATTTAATGTGCATATATTACAAAAGATGTGCAAATATCACAAATATGTCTATACAAGAAAATGACCGGTTAACGATATATGGGATATAAAATGTCGAAAATACAAACGCGGTTATTCTGCTTATAATCGAAAACGCAAAATTTGCGTCTGTTTATCAAAAATAATATCAATATTTTATTCAACAATTAATAAGTTGTATCATAAGGAATGGATAAAAAATCAATAAAATGAAGATTGTTATAAATACTAATTTGTGTTATTATTATAGCATAAGATTTCTTGGTTTTTTAAAAGAAATTTATGCAAATTGCTAATAAAAAATAATTGAGAAGGAGGAACTTATGGGCAAATTGGCAAGCAAACTAACGAAGCGGATTATGGCTGTAGCATTATCGACAGCTATGATTCTGTCTAACATGACAGTTTATGCAAGCGAGCTTTCGGGACCGGTTCAGCAGACTGAGGAAACTGTTGAAAATACCGAAACAGACGTTGTAGAACTGCCATCAACTAATGATGAAACTGCGAATGACGAGACATCACAAGATGATGCATCGCAGGGTGAAAATTCAAATGATGAAACAACGCAGGACGGAATAACACAGGATGAAACAACGTCCGATGGAGATAGTGAAGCGCCGGATGACGCTGAGACGGGGGATGAATCTGCATCGGAAGGAACTGATGAGGAAATTCCGGCTGCGGATGATGCTGCATCGGAAGAAGAAGTTGAAGCAGAAGATGCTTCTAATGATGTTGACACACCGACGGCGGTGGCAGATACTCCTCCTACCGTATGGATCGTTGGCGACTCTACCGTATGTGATTTCGTAGGTAAGGGTCAGGATTTGACTTATTATTATCCGAGATACGGTTACGGAACACAGATAGGAAATTATCTGAGTATACCGAAGGAAAACATACAGAATCTGGCTGCATCAGGAAGAAGCTCTAAGAGCTATTTAGTAGAAAATGCAGCTGACTATGCAACTTTGACCTCCGGAATTAAAGCGGGCGATGTGCTGATTATTGGTTTCGGTCATAATGATGAGAAACTGGAAGAAGCCAGGTATACCAATCCGAATGGTGACTGGAAAACCGAAGGTTCATTTGCAAAGAGCCTGTATGATAATTATATTAAGAAAGCACAGGATAAGAATGCTGAAGTCATTCTTTGTACTCCTATAGTTAGAAGGGGCTCAGAAGCTAAGCTTACTGACAGCCAAAAACATATTACAGCGAGCAAAGATGGTTATGAGGGTGGTAATTATGCTCAGGCAATCCGTAAACTGGGTGAAGATGCCAAGGTACCGGTTGTGGATTTGACAACATTGACCACAACTTTATACGAGGACTTGGGTCCTGAGCAGACAAAATTTCTTCATGCATGGGGAAACAGTAAGGGAGTTCCGGATGATACTCATTTGAATATTTATGGAGCTAAGAAAGTAGCATGGTTATTTGCAAAAGAGTTAAAGAGACTGAATGATGCGGCGGCTGCAGATAACAAAATAACTCTTGCAGGCTATCTGTTGAATGAGTTGACTGAACCAACTAAGGATTCTGATCTTGTAGTTAATGACAAATATGTAGAAAAAGACTACGCTCCGCCTACAGGTAATAGTGCATACCAAGATTATGTAATTACCGGAACCAATGGAGATGTACATTTTAAGGGAAGTGCATTTGGTGATTTGGGTGGAGCCCCATCTACATCTTTGCAGATACTTAAAACAGATTCTGATGGTAATATGAACATATCTGTTAATAGTAATAAGGGAAAAGTTACCGCTACGTCTGATGGTATAGCTATGTACTATTACCAGCTTCCTAAAGATGCACAATTTACATTTTCTGCCAAAGCAACCGTGAATGCTATTGATTTGAGTAACGCACAGCTCCAACAGATTGCATTTGGTCTGATGGCGCGTGATGATATGTATATTGATGTAAATGATAAATCCATCAGTTCAGATTATGTAGTTGCGGGCTCATTGGGAACAGGCACCAATTGCTTTTATAAAAATAGTAATCAACTAGTTAGTGGCGGTGCACTTAAAAATGAAATAATTGATGCTGGTAAATCATATGAATTGAAAATTATTTCTACCGGTGACGGATATGAATGTACTTTTGGAACAGAGGATCCACGGACTTCCGGTTTTGATTTTCAATTGTTGTCAATTGACAGCCAATATGTTTACATAGGCATGTTTGTTGCAAGAAACGCTGATGTTACTTTCAATAATATATATCTGGAAGTTGATGGTCAGGTAATTGCAGATACCAGAAAGATAGAGTATACAGTTACTGTAACAAGCGATGAAAACGGTACGGCATCTACTAACAAGTCCAGTGCGGCTCCCGGAGAAACAGTCACACTGTCAGCAAGACCCAATTATGGATATGAATTTGACAGATGGGAAGTAATTAGTGGTGGCATAACAGTTGATGCAGACAATAAGTTTATCATGCCTGCATCCAATGTAGAAATAAAGGCGATTTTCAAAGAGAAAGCCGGAAAGACCATTGAGGTGTGGGATTTCGGCGGCTATGAAGAAACTGATACTGCAAAATACACCAATTATATAACACCGGATAAATTAAAACCATATGTAAAAACCGAGGCTACCAAGGGGCAATACTACGGTACGGCTCCGGCTGTATTTGGTGATTTGTCTATGTATTTTGTTGCCAATGACAGACTATATACCACTGTAGCCGAGCTGGGTAGTTACAGTTATGGCGCCTATGCAGCAGCCCAGAAAGCATATCCTGATGGCTATACCGCTAAGGGTGCATGGTACGGTAACGGATCAGGAAATGCCAACCAGAGATATGTGCTTATTGATAATGTTCAGGCCGGTGATAAAATCATAGCTTACATGGGCAGTCACCAGACCTCAGGATGTACATTCACATTTGCAGGACAGGGTGCTGCAAGTGCCCAGACAGAAACTGTTTCGGTAGAAACATCCGAATTCAAGAAATTTGAGTTTGTCGCACAATACACCGGTACATATAAGATTTATCAGAGCGGTGATACCGGTAAAATCATGTACCACAGAATCATGAGAGTGCCTGCTGTAACCGTAACGGGTGAGATTGACTTTGACGACAATGACATCCCTGACGGTTACTCAGTCAAATTTGTAAACCAGACAACTAAGGGTGAGAGTGTTGCCACAGTAGAAGAAGATGGTACTTTCACGGTATCTCTGGCGGCAGGTTATACTTATAAGGCAGTATTGGCGGGTGCAATAGGATATGGATTTACAAATGCAAGTGCCAATGTAACAACAAAAGATGCAGAAGCACTCACCGGCAAGAGTGGTGTGCTCCTTGTGGTTGAACCTAAATCAACCTACCTCTTCTCCGGTACGATCAGAGGCTTTGCACCGGATTATGACTTAACCAACCTTGTTATGACAATGACACCTTCGGCGAATTCGGATGCATCTGAGGTTAAGCTTGACATTACTAAAGCTGACAGCAAGCTGACATTTAGTGCAGACTTAGAGCCTGAAGTGGAGTATTCAATTGTTCTGGGAGGCGTTAATGATTATAGAGTGCTTTCTCCTTTAGTTGTTAATAAAGATGGTGAAGGAACGAGCTTTGAAAACAGGACAATAGTTGTAGGCTTAAAGCCGATGTATAGTGTAGTCGGCGGATTCATTGGTTTAGATAAAGGTACGCAAGTAAGCAAGCTTACTTTTACGAATCTCGCAGATAATTATAGTTATGATGCAACTGTTGCAAACGGCGGATATTCCATAGAATTAAGAGACGGCGATTATTCCGTAAGCGCTACTGTAACAGATTATGAAACAAATACACACGTAGCAGTGGATGGCGGTTCGATAAGCAAGGATTTGCTGTTTGTATCTACTGCACCAAAAGCTGAAATTGATTATGTATCGGATATCTATGTAGGCTATCCTGATAAGGCTCATAACTATGCGACCGTAAGTGAAGCTGTGGAAGCCTGTGAATTAATGAAGTGGACAGATACAGCTCAAGAAGGTGGTGCTGTTAAGAAGGCCAGGACAGCTGACCAGCGTGTTACGATTCACATCGCACCCGGTACATATAGGGAGCAGATTATTGTAAATGCTCCATATGTAAGCTTTGTAAATGATACTGATGAAGAAGTTTTACTTACATGGTATTACGGTATCGGATACAAGTATTACAGCGCTGCATCCACAGGTTTCTATAACGCTGAAGATGCATATGACAAATTTAACAAAGGCATTGCTCAGAGATGGGGTGTAACGGTATTTGTTAAGAATACTGCTACGGCATTCCGCGCAGAAAATATCACTTTTGAAAACTCCTTCAACCGTTACATTACGGAAGAAGAGCTTGAAGATGGTGTAGAACTTTCATATACAGAAAGCATCAGATTTGTGCGAAACTACGGCGTCGATGTGAAGAGCAAAGCGGCTACCGAACGTGCAGCAGCAATCACGATACAGGGTGACCAGGCTGAGTTTTTAAATTGTGGATTCTACAGTAGCCAGGATACTTTGGGTACTCTGGGAGGGCATATTTATTTTAAGAACTGTGTAATTGAAGGGCAGACTGACTATATTTGTGGTCAAGGAACTGCTGTATTCGATGCATGTGAATTAAGATGGAAGGGTTATAGTACAGGTAGTCAGGGTGGATATATCGCTGTGAGCCAAGCAAGCGCAACAGACCTTGGTTATCTCTTTAGGAATTGTACTATTACTGCAAACAGCAAACTGGATGTTAAAAGCGGATATTTCGGAAGACCTTGGAGCCCGACTGCAGCAACTACATTTATTAATACTAAGCTGCAGAATGCAGATATGATTGTGTCGGAAGGTTGGACTGTAATGAGTGGTAATAAGCCTGAAGATGCCAGATACCATGAATACAATACCACAACAATTGCAGGAGAGGCTGTTTCCACAACCGGTCGTACAGCAGGAACGGTAATGACTGCTGAAGAGGCAAAAGCGATTAAGGTATCCGATTACTTTGGAGCATCGTGGACACCCGTATATTATACAGAAGAAGCAGACACGGTTGAAATCCAAGGCAATGTGACTGTAACTGATAATGCTGATATTAATACACCTAAAGCAGGTAATACACTTACCGTTCATTATTCACTTGGAGATAATAATGCTAACGATGCTTCCATTATCAGATGGTATTCTGTAGAAAAGAATGCTGATGGAACAGAGAAGGCAGGTAGTGAAAAACTGCTTAAGATTTCTACAGCGGCTGTAAATAAGACCTATAAGGTTGAAGAGGGTCTGGTTGGTAAATATATTAAAGTTACTGTTACTCCTCAGACAGTCAGTGGAAAATCCGGTACAGCTAAATCTTGTACTTTAGAAAAGCCTATAGCGGAAGGATATGAAGATCCGTCAAACGAAAGCGGTATTACGCGCGGTGATGGAATCAATATCTTCTTAGCAGGTGACTCTACTGTTAAAGATTATTCCGCATCCGGTATGTATAACGGCGGAACACCTCTGAATGAGGGATCATGGGGCGAATTTATTCAAAGCTTCTTCAATGAATCGGAAGTAACGATTCAGAACTATGCTCAAGGCGGAAGAAGCAGTAGAACCTTTATTAATGAAGGTAAACTGGATTCTATTGCAGAGAATATCCAGGAAGGTGATTATCTCTTTATCCAGTTTGGTCATAATGATTCTTCAAATACTTATGCTGACCGTTATGTACCGGTGGGAACAAAAGGTGATGATGGTAAATATCCGAGAACACCGGGAACTAAAAATAGTAGTGGAATTTATCCTGATGGAGGCAGTGGAACATTTAAATGGTTCTTATTGCAGTATATCGAAGTAGCAAAGGCACATAACGCCATTCCTGTATTGGTAACACCGGTATCCAGAATGTACTATAATTCTGACGGAACCATTAAAACACATCATGATGATAACACCTCAAGTAATGATGCCTATGTTGTGGCTATGAAAGAATTAGCTGAAGAAGAGCATGTATTGCTTATTGATGGTTTCAAATTAACCAAGGATCTCTTTGAGGCTGCATGGAGTGCATGGGAAGGTGACACTAATAAAAAAGATACTTACGGTAAGCAGATTATGGCATCCGGAGATAGTACCCACAATAACAAACTTGGTGGTATGATTGAAGCAGCGCTCATAGCAACTGCCATTCAGGGAAAGAACCTTGATATCTCATATGCAGTCAAAGCTCCGAGCAAAGTGATTGGTACGACTACTGCCAATACGGAGGTATTTAGTGTCAATGACAATGGTATCCTTACGGCATATGACATCAACAGCAGTTATACCGCCAGAGCTACCTATTGGGAAGGCATTGGTCAGAAGATGTTTGATGATATCAAATCAACCGCTGATGATTTAAGCACTAAGGGCACTGAAGGTACCTTAAATGCTCCTAAGGCAGCTCCCGGTTCGGGAACAGTAGAAAAAGGTACAGATGTTGTACTGACTGTAGAGGGTGCTGAAGAGGATACATATGAAATTATTTATACAACTGATGGCACAAGTCCGAAGGCAGAAAGCAATCCAAGTGCTAAGAATTATAGTGAAGAAGGACCAATTCAAATAAATGAAAACACAACAATTAAGGCATATGCAAAGGCTACCGGAGAAACTCCGACTGATGGTAAAACATTAACCGACAGTAAAGTAGTTACCTATGTATATACTTTAGCTCCGAGTGTGAAAGCGCCTACGGCTAGCGAGCCTTCGAGAAGTGAAATACCGGTCGGAACGGTAATTAAACTTACAACAGTGACAGAAAATGCTAAGATTCGCTATACAATGGGCAGCGATCCTTCAGATCCGACTATATACAGTCCTCTGTATGATGATGAATCGGGTATTAAAGTTACTACAGCAATAACGATCAAGGCTATTGCAGTGTTAGAGGATGAGAAGAGTGATGTGGCAACATTTACATACACCGTTTCCGCTGATACTTCAACCGAAGAAATTGCTGCTCCCGAGTTTGATAAGGCGGCGGGAGATGTAAGTATTGGGGATGTAGTCAAACTGACTGCTGCAGAAGGCACATTGATTTATTATACGATGGGTAATAACCCTGCAGATCCCACTACCAGTAACGCTGACCTGTATGATGACGGAATTGTCATTAACAGAAGTGCGACAATAAAAGCGATTGCAGTAAAAGGCAATTCAGTCAGTGCTATAGCCAGCCGTACATACACGGTTCCTACTGCAGCTGCACCTACAGCAAGTCCTGCCCCGAGTGCAGAGCCAGTGCCTGCAGGAACAAAGGTTACTCTGTCAAGCAGTGATGGAAGCGATGCTGAGATTTGGTATACGGTTGATAGGACAGATCCGAGACATAGTGATACCAAAGCTAAGTATCAATCTGCAATTCCTATAAACGATAATACAACAATCAAGGCGTATGCGAAATTGGCAGGAAAAGCAGATAGCGATGTTGTTACCTTTACATACACGATACCTACTGCGGATATTCCTGTAGCGGATCCCGCTCCGAGTGAAGTACTTATAGGTACAACTGTTACTCTGACCAGCGAAGGCGCTACGATTTATTACACGCTCGATGGTACAGATCCTAAAACTAATGAGAACAAAAAGACATATGAATCCGGAATCACTATAGAGGATGATACTACTATCAAAGCATATGCAGTTAAACA
>JAFLTH010000104.1:9794-10973 GCA_022510525.1 Lachnospiraceae bacterium
TTATTACACACTTGATGGTACAGATCCTAAAACTAATGAGAACAAAAAGACATATGAATCTGCAATTATTATAAATGCAACTACTACTATCACGACATATGCAGAAAAAGAAGGATATAAGGACAGTGAGGTTGTTGCCTATACTTACACTGTAAAGTCAGATAAACCAACCAATAACGAAGGCTTTAAAATCACTCTGAGTGAGGATAGCTACACCTATACCGGAAGCGCAATCATACCTGATGCTGATGACTATGAAGTTACTTACAATGGCATGACGCTTATCGAAGGTATAGACTATACAGTTAAGTACAGCAATAACATCAAAGTAAGCTCAGGAACCAGCAAGGCTAAGATGACTGTAACCGGTAAAGGCAACTTAAGCGGAAACGCATTCGAGACATTTACTATTACTGCAAAAAGTCTGAAGAGTGATAATGAGGAAGGATTAGGAGCAGTACAGGGCGATGTTATATATGTAGCTAAAGGTTCTAAAGCAACACCGGTACTGAGCTATGGCGGTATTCAACTGACCACTAAGGATTTTGATATTACAAAAGGTAAAGATACTAAGTGGAACGAAAGCAAGTCAGAAGGCATAACCATTAAAGGTAAAGGCAACTTTATCGGGGAGCGTACACTTGATGTAGAAGTTTTAGAGAAAGAAGCTCAGAAGAATGCCAAGATTACAGTTAAGCTTGACAGTGCAAAAAACAAGAACCTGACTTATACAGGTGAAGATGTTTATCCTGAATTTGAAGTGACCACCAAATCAGGATTGTCCAGCAAAGGTACCGGAGAGAAAGCACTTAAAGAAGCAAAAGATGGTGAAGAAGGGGACTATATAGTATCCTATCCTGAAGATATGAGCAGTGCAGGTAAGAAGAAATTTACAGTTATAGGAATCAGCCCAATATGCGTAGGAACCGTAACCAAGACCTATACTGTTAAACCGGCACCTAAGTCTGATACAGCAGTTAAAGTTACCATGGATGATGAAGAGGTAAAAGCAAGTACATCACTTACCTTCGTAAGCACAGGCTCTACTTTTACGCAGGAAGGACATGAACTTGAGGTTACATACGACGGAACTCCGCTTGTAGAAGGTACGGATTATAAGATTACTTACAGTGGAAACAAGAAGGTGGGCAATAAAGCTAAATATACCATCACAGGACT
>JAFLTH010000105.1 GCA_022510525.1 Lachnospiraceae bacterium
TGACTGAACTGATCTCTTCTGGTCTTAAATTCATGGATCGTACGCACCTTTCTTTAATATTTGGTAACTAAAAAGTTAAATCTGAACCCTCAGAAGTTCTTTCTGAAGTTCATTCAATTTTGTACTGATACTGCTGTCTACGACCCTGTCACCGATACGGATTACCATACCTCCAATCAGTGCAGCATCCTCTTTATAATGCATTTCCATTGACTTAAAGTCAGTTGTGTCAAGCAGCCTCTGCTCGATTTTCTTACACTGTTCCTCTTTCAAAGGCACTGCAGTCGTTACCGTTGCAACACCGATTCCTTTGTATTTCTTAACCTCGGTAAGGAAATATTCAAGAATATCGTCTATATCCTGATAACGGTCCTTTGAAACTATAATCGTAATAAATCCAAGCAGTTCATCGGAAATTCTGCCTTTGAAAACATCTGTGACAACTTTCAGTTTTTCCTCTTTGTTAATCTTGGGATGAGTCATCAACTTCTCAAATTCATCATTAGTATCAAGGATTTCCTTAAGCTGTCCGATTTCAGCAAGCAGATCATCTACTTTGTTTTCCTCTACTGCAAGCTCAAACAATGCATCTCCATATGTTTTTGAAATTAGCTTAGCCATGTGCTATCACCCATTTCATTCAGCGTTTCTTCGATAAGACTATCCTGTACAGTCGTATCGATAGCCGCATTTACAACCTTTCCGGCCATCAAAGATGCCAATACCACCATCTCTCGCTTCACTTCGTCAGCTGCTTTCTTCTTCTCCAGATCAGCTTCCACATTAGCTCTCTCAATGATTCTGGCAGCTTCTTCCTTTGCCTGTGCCACAATCTTATTTTCATTAGCCAATGCTTTTTTCCTAGCTTCGCTCAAGATTGTTTCCGCTTCTTTATCAATATCTTTCAGTCTGGCTTCATAATCAGCCTTAAGTGCCTTTGCATCCGCCATATCCTTAGCAGCATTGTCAAGCTCATCCTTGATCTTAGCCTGCCTTTTTTCCATCATATCTCTTACAGGATTAAATAACAGATGTGATGCAATTAAGAATAATGCAAATACCGCTATTATCATTAATGTTGCATCTGCAAGCAGCTGCATATCCAGATTAAAAAGTCTGGGTTCCATTTCGGCTGCTGCCAGTACAAGATTCGCATTTACTATTGTATTCAAACCTTAAGCCTCCTTTCTCCTTTTTTCTCTCAGAGGCTCTTATGGTACAAGAGGTTTTACGAATAACAGTAACATTGCAATAAGCAGACCATAAAGACCTGTTGTCTCGGCTACGGCCTGACCCAACAACATAGTAGATGTTACATCAGATTTTGCACCCGGATTTCTACCAACAGCTGCTGCCGCATGTCCTGCTGCAATACCCTGTCCAACACCGGGACCGATACCTGCAATAACTGCAAGTCCTGCGCCAATCGCTGAACATCCTAAGATAAAGTTAGTGTTAAATTCCATTTTTGTTTTCCTCCTTTAATAACTTTGTAAGTAATATAAATAAATTTTAAAAATAAACAAGTTAACCGTCTGTGGTACAAGCATCCGTTATATATGTCATTGTCAGCATACAGAATACATAAGTCTGAATTGCTCCGGAGAACAAATCAAAGTAGACATGCAGCACCGCCGGCCATACATAAGCTATTTTTGCAAGCAATGCATAAACCAGTGCTAACATAACCGTACCCGACAAAACGTTTGCAAACAAACGCAGCGACAAAGAAATCGGAACCGCCACATCACCTATGATATTGATAGGAGCCCAAAACGGCCACGGATCACAAAGTCCGGCAATAACGCCTTTTACCTTCTGGTGCTTAAACTTATTGAAATGTATAAGCACAAAGGTCATGATACCGAGCGGAAGAGTAACTCCATAGTCAGCTGTCGGCGGACGCAGACCAAACAGACCTGAGATATTGCTTAGAAGAATAAATATAAATATGGTTCCGATATAGTTACGGAACTTAGGCGAAAATTTGCCCATTACGCTGCCAATCATGTTGTCCAACATTTCTACGACAAGCTCTACAATATTCTGGAATGTTCCGGGTACTTCAGACGCGTGCTTAACAGCCCTGTTTGCTGCAAAGCAAAAGCCGATGATTACCAGCATGACAATAAGAACACAGACATGCGTTGTTGTGATCCAGACTTCATGACCAAAGAAGCTGTAAGGAAAAACTCCATGGACCATAAAATCTATATCAGCACCTTCAGACAATAGAATTCCCTGTCCCATATTCTCACCCCCTCCTTATTGATATAGATAATATATTTTAAATTTTAAATAATTTAAAACTTATCTTACGCGTAAACGGCTGCATATATGCCGCAGCCTTCATCCCCATATAACCCAAAAAAGCGAGAAACGGATTGGCTAACCCGCTGAACCAGAGCAACCCAATCATAAGCACTAAGACAAAATATCGTATAATACCATTAGCTCCAACCGTTTTCATAGCATCCCTGGATGCCATATCCAACCCGCGGTTTATCGACCACCACATATGTATGGAGCCCAAGATTCCAAGAAGTATACCAATCCACAAACCTATGATGTCATAAAAATCACGTGAGAAAAATAAAATTATAATCTGACATACGATTCCGTAAAGAAAAATTCCCAGACACAAATCAAATAATGTTGCATCAATTTTCTTCTTCCAGTTTTTCCACATGTTTTTCTACTTCCCGAACTTCCCGATCGACATTACTGCGTTTGCGAGTTTCGGCAGGTACCTCATATATCTTTTTGGCAAATCTGAATACATTACTGAATCCTGCAGCCGCACCTATAAAAAAAAGGAGAACCGCCCAGTACGAAGTACCAAATCTCCCATCTATGGCTATTCCGATAAAAGTACAAAGAAAAATAGGAACAAGCATATTTATACCGAACTGACTTATCATCATTAGTGCATGATAAACATTTCTATTATATTTCACAGCCATTCCCTTTCTTAAAAATCACCAAAGAAATTACCATAGATAGTATGATACAATTTAACTGCCTACAAATAAAATTATAACCATTTTTTGGGTAAATGTACAGTATAAACTTCAAATAAGAATGAAAAATTGTAAATTATTTGAAAAATCTCAGAAACATAACAGATATATTGAATAATTAATTTTTGATGCTATTTTGAATAAATTTCCGTTGACTTTTTGACCATGACAGTGTAGCTTTAATATATATAAGATATGTATCATTTAAAAATACTATATATTGTATATATGTCATATTTTAGGAGGCACTATGCCAGAAACCACCAAACTATACCGCAAAAGAATAATCCCCGAGGAATGCATATTATTAAAAGATGACAAAATCCTGTATCAGGACGAGCATATCATTGTCACAGGCTGGCATTCCCTTAAACCCCGCAAAGACCTTCACCACGGCTATTCCTGCTACTTTTTAAAAGAAGGTTATAAGGTCAGCAAATTCTATAGAGAAGACGGTTCACTGCTATACTGGTACTGTGACATAGTGGAATATGACTATCAACAGGATACCGATACATACATTATCACAGATCTGCTTGTTGATGTTATAGTATATCCGGACGGTTTCGTTAAAGTTGTGGATGTTGATGAGCTTGTCACTGCACTGAATGACAAGCTTATTTCCGAAGACACTCTTAAAAAATCACTGGTAAATCTCAACAGTCTGCTTGAAATCATCTATGCAGGTGATTTTGACAGACTAAAGTCCCATATTGAAAAATTCCGCAATTAAATAGCGCTTGATATTTAATTTGAATACTAATAGAAAATATGCCCGCCGATTCTATACTTGGGATTAATTCCGTCTACAGGCGTCCTGAAATAGACACAGTTTCCAACATTGGTAGTTCCGGACATAACTTCATCTGCCGCTTCATAGCAGCTCTTTGTGGCTTTTCCTTCCGCAAGCGCAAGAGCAAGTCTTCCGCTTGCTACAGGCGAAAACTGTCCCGATTGATAAATAACACCCACTATTGTATTGGGATAAACCGAACTCAATACTCTGTTCATAACTACGGATCCTACTGCCACCTGCCCATTATAGGGTTCTCCACCTGCTTCACAGAATATGAGATTAGCCAGAAGATATCTGTCCCCCTCGGCAAAAGTCACCTCTGAAATATCCCGCCAGCTGGACTGTGCGGCAAGTTCAGCCATTCGAAGTTCTTCTTCCAGTTTTGCCTTTAAAGTTGATATATTCTCCTCCTGACTCTTAAGTTCTTTTTCATAAGCAATAGCCTTGGCCTCAGCATCGGAAATCTGGTTGGCGGTATCGGCAAGATTTTTATTAGCCTGACTCACCAGACCGGAAACACGGCTTTGTTCCGCTACTGCCAATGCCTTGTAGCTGTCCAGTTGTTTCTTATCCATTTCAAGCAAATATTTATCATCATCCAACTGTGCGGCTATTTCTTCAATTTTTGCCTGCGTTTCGGCATATTCTTCAAGTTTTCTTGTCTGATATGCGGACAACTGCTCAATATAATCGTTACGGTTTACCAGATCTGCGAGACTATTGCATGATAACAGCATTTCCATATATAAATAATCACTTTCTTCATACATGAACTTTACCTGTTTTTTCATAGTCTCGTATAATTCTTCTTTTTCCGCTATTGCGCTTTCAAGATCACTATTGGCAATTTCAATCTTACGGTTTATCTCTTCTATATCGTTTTCCTTACTTTCAATACTGCTTTCCAGGTCACTTAAGTTACTGCTTATCTTTGATAATTCCGTATTAAGATTAGAAAGCGTACCTTCGATAGTATCCTTCCGTTCATTCAGACCGTCCAGATTTTCTCTGGTCTCATCAAGATGGTCCTGCGTTTTATCCCGTTCCTGCTCCGCTTCTTCAAGCTGCTTTCTGGTTTCATCCGTAGCATAAACAGAAACAGGTACTGCCCCAACCAACAGGAAAAATATTATCGCAGCTGCCATATTCCGTTTCAGTCTCATATGATTCCTCCACTGTATTTTAAATAACTATTGTTATTTATTTTCAATCAATTTAATCCTTCTGTTATGTCTTTCCTCTCCGGAAAATTCGGTATTCAGAAATGTATCTACAATACCAAGTGCCAGATTTTCTCCGATTATACTGGCCCCCAAGGCAAGCATGTTGGCATCGTTATGAAGTCTGGTAAGTCTGGCCGAAACCGTATCCGAACACAGGGCACAGCGTATACCTGATACCTTATTGGCTGTAATTGAAATGCCTATTCCGGTTGTACATATAACTATTCCTCTGTCACAAACCCCGTTTGCCACAGCCTCTGCAACCGCTCTTCCGTATACCGGATAATCACATGAGTCTTTGCTCATACATCCAAAATCCTTATACTCAAGACCCTGTTCTTCCAAATAACGGATTATTGACAATTTCAGATCATATCCGCCATGATCGCTTCCAATTCCTATCATATAATATCTCCCTTATCACTAAATATGTATGACTTTATGCCCTGCCGCCTTAAGCAGCCTGTTCATTACCGCTTGACCTACACCGGCAGTATCAAATGCTTCCGAAAAAATAACAGTTGTTTTTTCATCGTCAAACTCTCTCAATATGCGATACAATTCCCGCGCAATTCCTATCTCATCATTTCGCTTCCCGATAGTCTTACGAATATCGGCATAATATTTATCAACCGTATCATCAGCAGCAATGACCCCGGTTTTATGTCCTTCTTTCTTTAAACGACGCAGCTCATCGTTAATATACTCTATCACACAGGATGTTTCGCCATTAATAATAGTAAGCTCGGCTCGGGGTGCATAATGGCGATACTTCATACCGGGAGCTTTGGGCGCCTGTCCGCTTTCATCACTCATTATTGTACTGTCTTCATTAACCGATGGCAAAAGATTTTCCAACATTTCTCTGGTAATATACCCCGGACGAAGTATCATGGGTTCTTTGGCTGTCATATCCACTATGGTAGATTCAAGTCCCAGTTCAACATTCCCGCCGTCCAGAATCATATCTATCCTGCCGGTCATATCCTCTGCCACATATTTTGCAAGAGTCGGACTCGGTCTTCCCGAAAGATTTGCGCTCGGTGCAGCCACATAACCGCCGGCAGCTTCAATAAAAGCCATTGCAACGGGATGTGACGGCATTCTTACGGCTACCGTATCCAGTCCGCCCGTCGTTTCATAAGGCACCAGTTTGGTCTTATTAAAAATCATTGTAAGGGGACCCGGCCAAAATGCGTCCGCAAGTTTATACGCCGCATCCGGTATCTCCTTAACTATGGGCTGCAAATCTTCAATGCGGCAGATATGTACTATAAGAGGATTGTCTGAAGGCCTTCCTTTAGCGGCATATATTTTCCCGGAAGCTTCGGATGACAATGCATCTCCACCCAGCCCGTATACGGTTTCTGTCGGAAATGCCACAAGACCACCCGCCTTGATGATATTTCCCGCCTGCTGCATCAATTCCTTATCTATATGCCGTTCATCTACCTTTACTATTTGTGTTTTCACTACCGCGCAAGCCAGCCTCCGTCAACTGCGAGTGTAAAGCCATGTACATATGCAGCAGCATCCGAAGCAAGGAATATCGCAGCTCCGGCAATATCCTCAGGCGTTCCCCAGCGTCCGGCAGGTATACGTGAGAGAATCTCCTCGCTCCTCTGACCGTCTTTTCTTAAGTTTTCGGTATTATTGGTAGCCATATAGCCGGGGGCAATCGCATTTACATTGATATTGTGACTTGCCCACTCGTTTGCCATCGCTTTGGTCATACCCATGACCGCACTCTTACTTGCGGTATAGGCAGGAACTCTGATTCCTCCCTGATAACTTAACATAGATGCTATATTTATAATTTTACCGCCCTTTCCATCGGCAATCCAGGTCTTTGCAAATGCCTGTGACAGAAAGAACACCATTTTCTCATTAATATTTATTACGGAGTCCCAGTCTTCCATAGTTACATCAGCCGCATCACATCTTTTAATAATGCCCGCATTATTTACAAGTATATCCACGCGCCCGTATGCTTTGCCGGCTTCCTCCACAATACGAGGAATCAGCGATATATCTGACAGATCAGCAATGACTTCTGTAAAATTACCTGAAAAAACAGCAATTTTATCTGCGGTTTCCTGACAACTTCTGCGTGCCACGCCGATAACATTTGCACCTGCCTGGGCGTATGCCACACAGATACCTTGTCCAAGTCCGGTGTTAGCTCCCGTCACAACTGCGGTTTTTCCTTCCAATGAAAACATATTAAGAGACATAACATTCATTCCTTTCTTCCAATAGATAATTATTATAATATTAATACTTATTATAATATTAATAATTAACTACTACAATAAGATTTTTCATATCAATAAACTTTTTGCAAATTTATTTTTCAAATGAACATTATTCCATTGTCAATTCCTTAATATAATTCATTTATGTATTGAAGTATTCCAAGATGAATAGCCCAGGCCAGTTTTTCCTGATAATAGTCTGAGTTTAATTTTTGAGCCTCTTCGCTGTTGGAAAGAAAACCGCACTCTACAATAACGATAGGCACAGACGTTTTTTTAAGAAGGTAGTAGCTGTCGTTAGCCTTTGCGGCACGTGTGTTGTTTTTATCCACCTCATTTAATAACACTTGTTGTATTTTCTCCGCCAGTGCTTTGCTCTGCTCACTGCCCTGATAATAAAAGGTCTGTGCCCCATGTACATATTCTTCATGATAACTGTTTTGATGAATGCTTACTGTGAGAACAGGGTTAGCTGCTTCGATAATCTCTACCCTGCGTTTCATATCCTGTACTTTTTTATTGGAGGCATCATCGTCATATAAGCCTGCATCCGAATCTCTTGTTAAAACCACTTCCACATCCTCAGCTTCCAAAAATTGTTGCAGCTTATTAGCAATTTTCAAATTAATATCTTTTTCCAGCGCTCCGTTAATTCCCACTTTACCGGGGTCAGTGCCGCCGTGCCCGGCATCAATAACAATCGTTATTTTTTTCTTTTCGGTAACAACTCCTTTAGAAGAAGTCTGCTCTGTCTTCTGATACGCCAGGTAATAAACGGAGGTCATGATAAGTAATACCGCCGTCACTCTGATTAATGCTTTCAAATTCTCTGCTCTTTTCATTTACTTATTTCCATTACTACTGTTTTGTTATACTTTATGCTGAAAATAAGTAAAATATCATTGACTATTTATCTTGTAACATCAACGTGTAAATGATAAAATAGGTATAAATATTATAAAGAAATACGGGGTGTAACGTGATTCTAAAAGTATATAAATCTATAAACAAAATAGGAATATCGGTTTTGCTTGGCTTCATACTTGCATTTTCCATAGCTGCAGGTATTTTTCCCGGTGTTGCCCGCGCGGCAGAACCCCGAACAGTAAGGGTTGCCTTTTTCCCGATGGACGGCTACAACGAAACGGCCGCGGATGGAACGCTGACCGGAATGGATGTCGAATACCTGAATGCACTGTGTAACTATGTCAACTGGGAAATTGAATATGTTAAATGCGACAGCTGGGATGAGGCACTATCAATGTTGTCGGCACAAGAGGTCGATCTGGTCGGCTCTGCCCAGTATTCGCTGGAACGTGCAGAAATCTACCAGTATGCAAATCTGTCAAGCGGCTACACCTTTGGTGTAATTGCGACGAGCCCGGACAGTATGCTTGCTTATGAAGATTTTGAGGCAATGAAGGACATCACCTTCGGTATTGTAAAAACCTATGTCCGCAAGGGGGAATTTTTACAATATTTAACCGACAACGGTGTAGAAAAACCCAAATTGAAGGAATATGCTTCCACGTCCGAGCTTAAAGAGGCGTTGGCTCGAGGCGATATTGATGCCATTGTTCATACCTTTACCGAAACAAATGAGGGCCATCGTCTCATCGGACGTTTTGCACCGATGCCCTTTTACTATATTTCCTATCAGGACAACGACGACGTAATGCGTGAGCTTAATCAAGCCATTGCGGATTTGAAAATCAATCAGCCGCAGCTGGAAACGGATTTGATGGATAAGTATTATCAGAGCAGGTTTGACAAGACCATCGTATTTACTACAGAGGAAAAGGAATATCTCGCAGAAGGTCATACCATTGTGGTCGGCTATTTGGACGGCTATTATCCGTTTTCCTATGAAGAGAACGGAGAATACCGCGGACTGACGCGTGAACTGCTGGAGAACGGTGCAGCCTCGGTAGGCCTGAATTTTACATACAAAAGGATGGAAACGCTGCGTTCAGCAGAGTCTGCGCTGCATAGCGGAGCCATTGATATCATCGCCTATTGTACGGATGCGGCGGAAACGCTCACTTTATATAACCTTACTTCCGTTAAGGAATATGCCGACATTCCTCTTGTCATCGTAATGAAGGACAACGAAAACCTGGGAACTTTGACTTCACTGGCAACCGTTCCCTACCTGTATATAGAAGCAAGTCATGCCGTTGACACAAGCTCTGTTTCTATTATGACTCGTGATACGCAGCAGGAATGTCTGGAAGCGCTGCGAAAGGGCACTGTAAATGCGGTACTTTGCGACGGCTATCTGGCGGAATATCTGCTGAGTACAGAGCTAAAATACAACAAGCTGGAAGTCAAGAGTGTCTTAAGCGGAGAACACAGCGTTTCTATGGTAATACGAAAAAATACGGATTCGGCGCTCAGCGGCATCTTAAGCAAGACGATTTCAAACATCAATGCCAAAACAGTCAGCGACTATATGATGGAAAACAATGTCTATTCCCTGATGACCTTAGACCGTTTTGTACGAAACAACAGTATGGCAATTATTATTTTCCTGTGCCTGATAATCATTGCGGTCATACTTGTGGCATGGCATATCATTTCAAATAACATAAAAATTCAGAAACTGATGTACAAGGATACCGGAATGAATATCTGGAATCTGAATTATCTTATTTACTGGGGAACGATGAAGCTTCTGCCGGAGCGGAAGGAGCAGCAGTATGCGGTTGCTTATTTGAATGTATCCCAGTTTAGGCATTATAACATTATCTATGGATGGAATGCGGGACAAAGACTTTTGGAATCCGTTGCGGATGTGCTCTCACGTGAGGTGGATGAGCGTAGGGAAATCTATGCCAGGAATCAAGGGGACCGTTTTGCGCTGTTACTGGCATTTGAGGATCAAGATGAGCTTTTGGAGCGGACGCAGCAGCTGGTTCAGTCGATTGAGAAGCGCATTTATGACGACACCGAAAACCGTATGGCAATACATATGGGCGTTTATTTCGTACCGCCGGAGAGCACTGATTTACACATAGCCGTAAACTATGCAAGTCAGGCAATCGATTCACTGCGTGACAGCCATATCAGCGAAGTCAAAGTATATGATGCTTCACTTGAAAAGGCAATTAAGGATCGCCACGAGCAGGAAAAACTTCTGGATTCGGTGGATGTGAACAAGGATTTTGCTGCTTATTACCAAGCTAAGGTAGATATTCGTACTGAAAAAATCATTGGTGCGGAGGCATTGATCCGGTTTTTAGACCCGTCGGATTCCGGCAAAGTAAAGTCTCCGGCATTCTTTGTTCCGTATTTTGAACAGACCGGAAGGGTAACAGAGCTGGACTTCTTCGTACTGGAAAGCGTCTGCAAAATGCTGCGCCGGCGTCTGGATGAGGGTAAGGAAGTTGTGACAATTTCCTGTAACTTCTCCAGAAAGCATTTTATGAAGCCGGGATTTCCCGAACGGTTTGAAGCGGTACTGGAGAAATATCAGATTTCCAAGAAATACATTGAGGTTGAGGTTACCGAGACAGTCGTTGTAGAAGAACTGCAGCTTGCAACCGTATTACAGACTCTGGGTATCTTAAAAGAAAAAGGTGTCCGGATTTCTATTGATGACTTTGGTTCCGGCTATTCCTCATTGGGTGTTTTTGAGCAGATTCCGGCATCCGT
>JAFLTH010000106.1 GCA_022510525.1 Lachnospiraceae bacterium
TTCGTAAATTATCTGTAACGGAGCGAAAGCGTGTCTTGAAGCGGTAACCTTTTTCGCCGCCCGCCCCTCACAGAGTTTCGCCCCCTATTATTCAATAGTTGTATAAGGAGGAACCACCATGGAAGAAATCTTAGAATTGCTTAAATCCGGCCAATATCTTAAGCTGCGTGAACTTCTGACCGGCATGAACGTAGCCGATATAGCCGCATATATGGAAGAAATGGAAGAGAGCGACCTGCTCAAGCTTTTCCGTATCCTTCCCAAAAGTATAGCTGCGGATGTTTTTTCATATCTGGAAATTGAGACCGAGCAGTATATCATTACTTCTATGTCGGACCGTGATGCCGCCAATATCATTGATAACCTTATGGCCGATGATGCTACCGATTTGCTTGAGGAGATGCCTGCAAATGTTGTAAAAAGGCTGCTTGCCCATGCGAGTCCCGAGACAAGGAGAGCTATCAATCATCTGCTGCGTTATCCCGAAGACTCGGCAGGCAGTATAATGACTGTGGAGTTCGTGGACTTAAAGGAAAATCTCACTGTTAAAGAGGCCGTTGAGAAGATTCGTAAAGTGGGAGTGGACAGCGAGACAATTAATATTTGCTATGTACTTGACCAGCGCAGAACCCTCATAGGTACGGTTGCATTAAGATACCTGCTGCTTAGTCCGTTGGATGCACTGATTGGCGATATAATGCATGAGAACGTAATTTCGCTCCATACCACAATGGATCAGGAAGAGGTTGCAAGTATATTTAAAAAATACGATTTTACATCCATGCCTGTTGTAGATAATGAAGACAGACTTGTCGGCATCATAACTGTCGATGACGTTGTGGATATCCTTGTAGAAGAAACAACAGAGGATATTGAGAAGATGGCAGCTATTGTGCCTTCGGATAAACCTTATATGAAAACAAGTGTTATTGATGCATGGAAAAAACGTATTCCATGGCTGCTGCTTTTGATGATATCGGCTACATTTACAGGCAGAATCATTGCTTCATTTGAAGATGCCCTGAGTAAATATGTGGTATTGACGGCCTTTATTCCAATGTTAATGGATACAGGCGGTAATGCCGGGGGACAGGCGAGTGCGATTATTATTCGTGGACTTTCTCTGGATGAGATTGAATTCAAAGACTGGCTGACGGTTGTCTGGAAAGAAATCCGCACCGCTATGCTTTGCGGTCTGACGCTTGCGCTCTGTAACTTTGCCAAGATAATGCTGGTTGAGAGGGTGGAGCTTCAGGTTGCCATTGTGGTATGCTCCACGCTTTTTATGGCAGTAATAGTAGCTAAGATTGTAGGCTCAACCCTGCCTATGCTTGCTAAAAAAATAGGAATGGACCCGGCCGTAATGGCGAGCCCATTCATAACAACTATTGTTGATGCGATTTCACTTTTAATATACTTTAGAATTGCGACTATTGCGTTGGGAATATAACATATGTTATTTATTCCTGCTTGGCAGCTGCCGATATTGCCGCACGTTTTCTCAGAGTCGGGTCAAGGATTTTCTTACGAATCCGCAGGCTTTCGGGAGTTACTTCCAACAGTTCGTCGGTATCGATGAACTCCAACGCCTGTTCCAGACTTAAAATCCTGGGCGGGGTAAGCTTAAGCGCTTCGTCTGAGCCTGATGCACGGGTATTGGTGAGCTGCTTTTTCTTGCAGACATTTAACTCTATATCTTCACCGCGGCCGTTCTGTCCCACAACCATACCGGCATAAACTTTGGTTCCCGGTCCTATGAAAAGGGTTCCGCGCTCCTGTGCGTTAAACAGACCGTAGGTTATGGCTTCACCGGCCTCAAAGGCAATAAGTGAACCCTGCTTGCGGTATTGAATATCGCCCTTATACGGGCCGTAACCGTCGAAGACGCTGTTCATAATGCCGTTACCCTTGGTATCTGTCAGGAATTCGCCCCGGTAGCCTATAAGTCCCCTTGAGGGAATCGAAAACTCCAGACGGGTATAGCCGCCGGAAGCCTGTCCCATATTGCGGAGTTCGCCTTTACGCTGGCTGAGTTTTTCAATTACCGTACCTGAAAATTCTTCCGGTACATCTATATAGGTAAGCTCCATAGGTTCTAATTTCTTGCCGTTTTCATCGGTTTTGTACAAAACCTCCGCTTTGCTGACAGCAAATTCATAACCTTCCCTGCGCATATTTTCAATTAATACGGACAGGTGCAGTTCCCCTCTGCCGGAGACTTTAAATGATTCTGTAGTCTCGGTTTCTTCTACACGCAGTGAAACGTCTGTATTAAGCTCCCTGAAAAGCCTGTCACGAAGATGTCTGCTGGTGACATATTTACCCTCCTGTCCCGCAAGCGGGGAATCGTTTACAATAAAATGCATTGCAATCGTAGGTTCCGAAATCTTCTGAAAAGGAATCGGGGCAGGTGAATCCGGCGAGCACAGGGTATCTCCGATATGGATGTCCGAAATTCCCGAAATTGCCACAATTGCACCGATTCCGGCTTCTTTTACCTCTACTTTATTAAGACCGTCATATTCATAAAGTTTACTTACTTTTACCTTTTGCATCTTATCAGGTTCATGGTGATTTACAATAACCACTTCCTGATTTACTTTAATTGTACCGTTATCGACCTTTCCAACGCCTATCCTGCCCACATATTCATTGTAGTCAATAGTGCTGATAAGCACCTGGGTGCCGGCATCAGGGTCACCCGTTGGGGCAGGGATATGTTCTAATATGGTGTCAAAAAGAGGTGTCATATCTTTTCCCTTGACCGTTATCTGGGTAGTAGCGGTTCCGGTTTTGGCCGAAGCATAGACAAAAGGGCAGTCCAGCTGTTTATCATTGGCATCCAGATCCATCAAAAGCTCAAGAACCTCATCCACAACCTGGGTGGGTCTTGCCTCGGGTCTGTCACATTTATTAATGCATACTATAACCGATAAATCCAGCTCCAATGCCTTTTTCAAAACAAATTTAGTCTGGGGCATGGGACCCTCAAAGGCATCCACAACCAGAATTACTCCGTTTACCATTTTAAGGACACGTTCTACTTCACCACCAAAGTCAGCATGACCGGGGGTGTCAATTATATTAATTTTGACATCTTTATACATAACAGCTGTATTTTTTGACAAAATTGTGATACCGCGCTCTCTTTCAAGGTCATTGGAGTCCATTACGCGCTCCGCCACTTCCTGATTCTCGCGGAAGACGCCGCTCTGTTTCAAAAGTTCGTCCACCAGAGTGGTCTTGCCGTGGTCTACGTGAGCTATGATTGCGATGTTTCGGATATCTTCTCTGGTTTGCATGATTGTGCTCCTTTCGACAATTTTATCCAAGCATTAACAAACTCACTAAGTATAACACTATGTAATTAAACTTGCAAGAGCACATCTCGCGATGAATAACAGTTCTATTTTGTGCTATAAGTAATATACTGATAATACATACCGAAAAAATTCTTAAAGAGTAAGATTCTTTAACAAAGAAGGGAGAACAAGACATGACAGATAAGGTAATTGAAAACAACCAGGTGACTATAATGGGAGAAATCGTAAGCGATTTTGTATTTAGTCATGAAATATTCGGAGAGGGATTCTATATGGTGGATGTGAGAGTGGACAGATTGAGCGATTCCACGGACATCATTCCGGTTATGGCTTCGGAGAGGCTTTTGGATGTGACCGAAGACTATATGGGGATGAAAATCAGCATTACCGGACAGTTCCGCTCATACAACAGACATGAGGAAAAAAAGAATAAGCTGGTACTTTCCGTATTTGCAAGGGAGATTGAATTTGTTGACGACATTGAGGAGAGCGTCAAAACCAATCAGATATTTTTGGACGGATTTATCTGCAAAGAGCCGATTTACCGTAAGACTCCGCTTGGAAGGGAAATCGCGGATTTATTGCTCGCGGTAAACAGACCCTATGGTAAATCCGATTACATACCTTGTATCTGCTGGGGGAGAAATGCGCGGTTTGCAAGTACATTTTCGGTAGGCAGCAGGTGCGCAATCTGGGGCAGGATACAGAGCAGGGAGTACATGAAAAAGATTGCGGAAGATCAGCTTGAGAGGAGAGTGGCATACGAGGTTTCCGTAAGCAAACTGGAAATCATAGATGATGATGAACAGGATTAATATATTTGCGTTTCCTTGATAATTGTGATACTATATATGCATCGTAAGATATTATGAGGTACGCAATATGGAAAAAGGCATGATATATATATATAGCGGAGAGGGGCACGGTAAATCGCCCGCCGCGCTTGGCAAGGCTCTTCAAAAGGCATGTGACGGTGAAAACGTAGTGATCATATGTTTTCTGAAAAAAAGGGGAATATCCGAGTCTGAGTTTGTAAGACGTCTTGAACCGGAAATCAAAATATTCCGGTTTGAAAAGTCGGAAGAGGATTTTATGCAGCTTTCCGAGGAAAGCAAGACTGAAGAAATCGCCAATATTAAGAACGGGCTGAATTTTGCGAAAAAAGTAATGAATACCGGAGAGTGCAGCCTGTTAATTTTGGATGAAGTACTGGAGCTTGTGGATAACGGCATTATTTCGGTTGAGGAATTGGAAACATTGTTGTTATGTAAACCGGAAGACATGGATGTTATTATGACAGGCGTTGCATTGAATGATAAGGTTTATAAACTGGCAGATGAAGTGACAAAAGTTGAAACTGTTCAGTCTGTACAATAGATAACGGGTGTAATTATATTTTGCGGCACAAGAAATAATGCTGTGTATATTGACAAAAAATATATTATGGTGTTATTATATTTTAAAGCATATAAGAGAGTTGATAGAGGTTGCGTTTTTTATCAGTATGGATGTGGATGCGGCAGGAGCAGACGAAACATTCTGAAAGGAAAAGATGCCGAAAGAAAAGATTGTCTGTAGATTTTTTCTTGGGCATACAGTTAAGAGCTGTATGACTGTCATCTAAACAGATGGGGCGCTATCCGGATATTCTAAATTAGTTTTACTTAGTTTAAAAGACGAGGCTGACCCTGTGTGGTCAGCCTTTTTTGGTATCGCTTATCAACAAATATTAAATCGGGAGGAAGAGAAATGGCAATTTTTGAAGGCGCAGGAGTAGCTATAGTTACACCTTTTCACAAGGACGGTAGTGTGAATTATGAAAAATTTGCACAGCTTATTGAGTTCCAGATTGAGAACGGGACCGATGCGATAATCGTATGCGGAACCACCGGAGAGGCTTCAACGCTTACGCATGAGGAGCATCTGGATGTGATCAAATACTGTGTGGAAACCGTAAACGGAAGAATTCCGGTGGTTGCCGGTACCGGTTCAAACTGTACCGAAACGGCGGTTTATCTTTCCAGAGAAGCGGAGAAATTCGGTGTGGACGGTTTACTTTTGGTGACACCGTATTATAATAAGGCTACACAGAATGGTTTATTCGAGCATTTCAAACAGGTAGCTGATTCCGTAAAACTGCCGATTATTCTGTATAATGTACCAAGCAGAACCGGCTGTAACATTCTGCCGCAGACGGCTGTCAGAATATGCAGCGAGGTGCCCAATATAGTCGGAATCAAGGAAGCCAGCGGAAATATTTCACAGGTAACCAAGCTTGCTGCGCTTGCACAGGGCAAAGTTGATATTTATTCGGGTAACGACGATATCATCTTCCCGCTTTTGGCATTGGGCGGAAAAGGCGTTATCTCGGTGCTTTCCAATGTGGCACCCAGGGAGACCCATGAAATCTGTGCCAAATTCTTTGCAGGCGATATAGAAGGCAGCCGCAACGAGCAGCTGCGCGCAATTGAATTGTGCGATGCACTTTTCTGCGAGGTTAACCCAATCCCGGTTAAAGCCGGCTTGAATCTTATGGGTATGGACGTCGGCTCACTCAGACGCCCGCTCAGTGATATGGAAGATGCAAATGTGGATATACTAAAAACAGCTATGCAAAATTATGGAATTTTATAGATAACCAGAACTTAGAGAAAATAAATAAAATAAGGGGCTAGTTGCAGGGATATTTATATCCCTTCTGCATTCCGAAGCCCCGTTTTTCTTATTTTCTCTATGTTCGTCATTATTAATGGAGGAGATTATCATGGTCAAAGTTATAATGAACGGCTGCAACGGCAAAATGGGTCAGACCATTACCGGACTGATTGCAGCTGATGATGAGATAGAGATTGTTGCCGGGATAGATGCCTATGATGAAGGTAAAAATACCTATCCTGTTTTTACGGACATAACCAAATGCGATATAGAGGCGGACGCAGTCATTGATTTCAGTACGGCTGCGGCAGTGGATGCCCTGTTGGATTACTGTGTGGAAAAAAAGCTGCCCTGCGTACTTTGTACCACGGGACTGTCGGAGGCTCAGCTTGCAAGGGTTAAGGAGGCATCAACCAAAACGGCAATACTTAAATCCGCAAATATGTCCCTTGGAATAAATATGCTTTTAAAAATATTAAAAGAAGCGGCAGCCGTACTTGAGCCGGCAGGCTTTGATATTGAGATTGTGGAAAAACACCATAATCAGAAGCTGGATGCTCCAAGCGGTACGGCACTTGCGCTTGCGGATTCAATTAATGAGGAATTTAATAATAACTACTGTTATGTTTATGACAGGAGTACGAAAAGAGAGAAAAGAAGTTCTAAGGAAATCGGTATTAGTGCGGTGAGAGGCGGTACGATAGTGGGAGACCACGACGTTATTTTTGCCGGTGCGGATGAGGTTGTTACTTTTTCACACAGGGCGTATTCCAAGGCTGTTTTTGGAAAAGGCGCAATTCAGGCTGCCAAGTTCCTTGCGGGAAAACCGGCAGGGATGTATGATATGAAAGATGTGATTGAGGGCTGAAATTATGAATAATTTAGAACTAAGGTATCTGGAGAGTCTGGCAAAGCAGTATCCGACGGTTGCGGCAGCATCAACGGAGATTATCAATCTGCAGGCTATTTTGAGTCTGCCGAAGGGTACGGAGCATTTTATTACCGATATTCATGGTGAGAGCGAGCAGTTTAATCATGTTTTGAAAAACGGATCAGGTTCGGTGAGGCGCAAAATAGACGAGGAGTTTGGTAATACACTGAGTATCAAGGATAAGAAAAGCCTTGCGACTTTAATTTATTATCCGAAGGAAAAGCTGGATATTATGTTGCGCGATGAGGATGAGAGTACTATTGAAGACTGGTATAAAATCACTCTTCACCGGCTGGTTCAGATTACCAAAAGAGTTTCATCCAAGTATACCCGTTCCAAGGTCAGGAAGGCACTGCCTGAGGATTTTGCATATATCATAGAAGAGCTGATTACCGAAAAAGCGGAAATACAGGATAAAGAGGCATATTATAACGAAATAATCAATACGATTATACGTATAGACAGGGCCCCCCAGTTTATTGTTGCACTAAGCAATCTGATTCAGAGGCTTGTAATTGACCATCTGCATATTGTAGGGGATATTTTTGACAGGGGTGCGGGACCGCATATTATTATGGATACCCTGCGTAATTATCATTCCGTAGATGTGCAGTGGGGGAATCACGATATAGTCTGGATGGGGGCTGCAAGCGGACACCTTGCCTGCATAGCCAATGTTATCAGGGTCTCGGCAAAGTACGGAAATCTGGATACGCTTGAAGAAGGATACGGAATAAACCTGATTCCGCTTGCTACTTTTGCGATGGAGGTCTATAAAGATACAAACTGTGATGCCTTCAGTATTAAGTATAATACCGAATACGATACCAAGGACTTAAGCCTTGATATGAAGATGCACAAGGCAATAACCATTATACAGTTCAAGCTGGAGGGACAGCTTATTATGCGCCGTCCCGAGTTTGAAATGAATGACAGACTGCTTTTGGAGCATATAAATTATGAAAATAATACCATTACTATCGATGGTGTGGAATATCATATGAAAGACACCGATTTTCCGACAGTAAATAAGGAACGGCCTTATGAGCTGACAGCTGAGGAAGAGCAGGTGATGGAACGCTTAAGTCATGCTTTTCTAAATTGCGAGAAACTTAAAAAGCACGTAAAATTCCTTTTTTCCAAAGGCAGTCTTTACAAGATATATAATTCCAACCTTCTTTATCATGGCTGTATGCCTATGGATGAGAACGGCAATTTTAAGGAAGTCAATGTATACGGTAAAATGTACAAAGGAAAGGCGCTGTATGATATCCTGGAGTACTATGCCCGCAAAGGCTACTATTCAAGCGATGACCTTCAGGAGAAGCTAAAGGGTCAGGATATAATGTGGTATATATGGACAGGCCCTAACTCTCCGGTGTTCGGTAAGGATAAAATGGCAACTTTTGAACGGTATTTCGTGGAGGAAAAGGAAGCGCATAAGGAAGTAAAGAACAGCTATTACAGTCTGCTTGACAATGAGGATATAATCAACAAGATATTGCAGGAATTTGGCCTGGATATAGATAAGTCTCATATTGTAAACGGACATGTTCCTGTTGAGCTTAAAAAAGGCGAATCTCCGGTTAAATGCGGAGGTAAGCTGCTTATAATAGACGGCGGCTTTTCCAAGGCTTATCAGGAAAAAACCGGAATTGCAGGCTATACACTGGTAGCAAACTCCCATGGCATGCGTCTGGTTGCCCACGAGCCGTTTGAATCAACGGAATCGGCGATCATTAATGAGTCGGATATAGTATCGGATTCGATCATCCTGGAAACCTCCACAATGCGCCAGAAGATTATGGATACCGATATCGGTGCGGAGCTGCGTGAAAGCATCCGCCAGCTGGAAGTACTGCTTGTTGCATATAAGAATGGTATAATTATGGAAAAAATGTGAGAAGAACCGCTGTTTAGCGGTTCTTCCCGGTTTGCCATCTTTTATTATCTTGTATTACCTGCCGATGAACCTGAACCTGTAACGTCATCTATAACATCGCCAACACCGTCGGCAACGTCATCTACCGCATTACCAACATCATCTACCGCATCTCCGACTGCACTACCGGCATCATCTACCGCATTACCAACTGTACCGCCGTTATTACCGTTGCCCTCACCGCTTGTTACTGAATTAACATTGTTGTTGTCATCATTGTTTGCAGTGTTGTTCGTACCTGTAGTACCATTGGTATTATTAGTACCGGTTATTCCTGAACCTGTGTTGGTACCGTTTGTGTTGCCGGCAGTATCAATGCCGGAACCTGTAGTACCGTTATTGTTTGCAACGCCGTTGTTATCCATGTTACCGCATGCAGTCATCAGGGACATTGATACAACCAACAGAGAAGTAAATAACAATTTTTTTGCCTTCTTCATTATTCCACTCCTTTACTATAATTTTATTTTATAACATTTGTTATTTTAAACAGAAATTGTGCAACTTCCTGTTCCTATGTTATTATGTCATATAGGAATTAAAATATTCTAATAATAATATCCAAATAAGCCGTCCGGAGGGAAAAAATGGAATTCAGACCTTGTATAGACATACATAACGGCAGGGTAAAGCAGATAGTCGGCAGCAGTCTAAAAGATAATAACGATACGGCCGTAGAGAATTTTATCGCAGAAATGGATGCGGCTTTTTATGCCGGATTATATAAAGATAAAAATATAAAAAACGGACATGTAATCCTTTTAAATCATCCTGAAAGTGAATATTTTGAGGCAACAAAAGCTCAGGCAATAAAAGCGCTTAACGCATATAAGGGCGGTTTGCAGATAGGCGGAGGAATCACTCCGAAAAACGTCTCAGAATATCTGGATGCGGGAGCTTCACATGTAATAGTGACATCTTATGTTTTTAGCAACGGACGCATCAATTTTGAAAATCTGGATAAAATTGTTCGTGAAGCCGGTAAGGATAAACTGGTTCTGGACTTAAGCTGTCGTATGAAAAACGGAAATTATTATATTGTAACCGATAGATGGCAGAAATATACCGATGTTATGTTGAATGAAGAAACAATGGATATGTTTTCCGGATTTTGTGATGAATTTCTGATACATGCAGTGGATGTGGAAGGCAAGGCTGACGGTATCGAAACAAAACTTGTAAAAATACTTGGAGACTGGAATAAGATACCGGTTACTTACGCGGGCGGAGTTCATTCGTTTGAAGATTTAAGAATGCTTAAAGAGCTTGGACATAACAGTATTAATGTCACGATCGGAAGTGCGCTGGAGCTGTTTGGCGGGGATATGAAGCTTGATGAAGTATTGGATTTTATTAAAAAATAAAAAACAGCAAAAAAAAGAACTTGCCATCGACGTGACTTTAAAAAGTATAACTTTTTAAGTCACATCAATAACAAGTTCTCTTTTTAATCCGTCATATCAATATTGCTAATTCAAAATAAAATTAAACATTTATATTAAGAAAAGGCACATCGTTATACTGATTAATTATTGCGGACCGGCTGATTATAATTTGGTTACGTTAACTGCCTGAGGCCCTTTTTCGCCATTTACTACTTCGTACTCAACAGCAGCGCCTTCTTCAAGAGATTTGAAGCCTTCCATGTTAAGTCCTGAGTAATGAACGAAAACATCGT
>JAFLTH010000107.1 GCA_022510525.1 Lachnospiraceae bacterium
GACAAGAAGTAAAAAATTTAGTAAAATCGTATAGAAAGGATATTTTTGCAGATTAATAAAAATTCTTGTAAATAGGTGATACATATGGATTTAGCGTCAATAATTGGTTTAGTGCTATGTATAATTCTTGTTATTTTCGGTATTGTGTTTGATGCGAGTGCTGGAATCGTTTTTTCGAACCTTAACAGTTTTGTGGATATACCTTCGGTATTGATTACATTTGGTGGTTCGTTCTCCTGTATTCTTGCGAGTTATACCATTAATGGATTCTTAGAAGGACTTAAGAGTTTCAGACTGGTTCTCAAGTCATCCGAGACTAATGTACCGGATATAATAGCGAAGATTATTGAACTATCCAATGTTGCCCGTAAGGAAGGTTTACTTTCTCTTGAAGAGGCGGCAGGAGATATAGATGATCCCTTTTTACAAAAAGGTATCCTTTTGGTAGTTGACGGTACGGACCCTGAACTTGTCCGTGCGATTATGGAAACAGAACTGGTTAGTGTAGAGGGCAGGCATAAGGACAAGATTGGATTCTGGGAAAATCTGGGAGCAATGGGTCCTGCTTGGGGTATGATTGGTACACTGATCGGTCTTATTAACATGTTGAAAGCCTTGGATGATCCTTCAGCTATCGGACCTGCTATGGCGGTCGCATTGTTGACAACCTTGTACGGTTCCATGCTTGCGAACTGGATATGTGCGCCGGTTGCCAGCAAACTGAAAGATAAGAATGCATCTGAGATGATGGTGAAGGAGATTGAGATAGAGGGTCTTTTGTCTATACAGGCAGGAGAGAACCCGCGTGTCATTGAAGAGAAGCTTAAATCCTTCCTGGCACCCGCAGACAGAGGCAGCTCCGGAGATGAAGACGGAGGTGAAGTAGATGGCTAAGAGGAAAGAAGATGAACCACCGAAAGGTGCGCCCGCGTGGCAGTCTACGTTTGCTGATTTGATGAACCTGCTGCTTTGTTTCTTCGTGCTTTTGTTCTCTATGTCTACTGTGGATGCACAGAAATTTGAAATGATAGCGGCATCTTTTAACCAGACATTCAGTATTTTTACAGCCGGTGCCACTGCAATCGGTGACGGCATACTTATAAGTAACGGTGTAAGCCAGTTAAATGAACTGGATCAATATATAAACAGTACCGGTAAGATGGATAACGGCCAAACGGTTTCGGAAGATGTGGCTGCAGCTCAGGAGGCAATTGAGAAGGCTAAGATTGAAGAGTCTGAGGAACTTGCAGAGAAGATACAGGAAGCTGTTGATGAAAGTAATCTGAGTCAGGATATAGATATTGAGTTTACTGCACAGTATGTACAGCTTACACTAAAAGGCGCATTGCTTTTTGATTCGGGAAAAACCGAGCTTAAGGAAGCGGCTCTGCCTGTGCTTAATCAGGTGGGAGTTATACTTGAACGTTATGCACAGTCTACTATTGAAATAGAGGGACATACGGATAATGTGCCGATGTCCGGAGCCAAATATTCCAATAACGATGAGCTGAGTTCGGGTCGTGCGCTGTCTGTGTTTAACTATCTGATGCAGAATACCACACTAAATCCGGCATTGGTTAAACATTCCGGCAGAGGTGAATATGTCCCCGTGGCGGATAACTCCACACCGGAAGGAAGAACTATGAACAGGCGCGTTGAAATTAAGATTTATAATTCGCTGAGTTCGTATTAAATTCGGAATTGATTTTACAAATAGTAAATTTTATGGTATAAATTTTATTGTACTAAAATAAAGACAAAAAAGTTTTAATATTTATGATATAATATTATAATAAAGACAAAGGGGAGAATGTGCTATAATGAAGAAGAATTTGATTTCCGTTATCATACTGGCATTGTTAGTCGTTAATATTATCCTGACGGCAATCATGATGTTTAGTGTGACTAGCGCGTCCAAAAAGACTGCATCGTTAGTTGATAATATTGCAACAGCCCTGAATCTCGAGTTGACTGCACAGACAGGCGGTGAAGTTGAGATGGTTGTACCGATGGAGAACATTGAAACTTTTGATATTTCGGAACCAATGACTATTCCGCTTAAGAACAGTGAGGACGGTACAAGTCATTTCTGTCTGGCTTCTATCGGATTTTCCATTAACACCAAGGATAAAGGTTATAAAACCTATGGTTCCGATTTGACAGGTCAGGAAACTATGATTAAAGATAAGATCAACTCTGTATTTGCCAATTATTCATTGGAAGAGGCAAGAGGAAATGAAGAAACAATCAAAAGTGAAATATTAGCAGGCGTTCAACAGATGTTTGATTCGGAATTTATTTTTGATGTTTCATTTAGCAGTATTCTATATCAATAGATAAGGAGGTGGATCTTCGTGGGCGAGGTACTATCTCAAAACGAGATTGATAATTTGCTTGCTGCCCTTAGCAGCGGTGAATTAGACGCGGATCAGATGCCGGATTCCAATGAGAAGCAGGTTAAGAATTATGACTTCAAGCGGCCTACGAAATTCTCAAAAGAACATCTCCGAACTCTGGAAATTATTTTTGAGCATTATGGAAGATTGTTATCCACTAATCTTCCGGTCTACCTTAGAAAGAATGTGCAGGTTGCGGTAACCAGTTCCGAGACGGTTATCTTCTCGGAGTTCAGCAATGCGCTTTCTAACCCGCTTATACTTGGGATTGCAGATTTTCAGCCTCTTGGAGGGACGATTCTGGTAGAGTTGGCATACAATCTTGGATTTGCGATGATAGACAGAATGTTGGGAGGTCATGGAATCCCGCTTGATAAGAACAGAGAATTTTCCGAGATAGAGATGATAATCATTGAGAAAATGCTTGTGGTTTGTATGCAGCTTATGCGTGAACCATGGAAGAATGTAGCAGATATTAACCCTGTTTTGGAGAGAATAGAGACGAATTCACAGTTTGCGCAGATAATTGCGCCGAATGATATGATAGCAATCGTTACACTCAGCATTAAACTTGGTGACGTAGAGGGACTTATGAATATATGTCTTCCCTTCTTTACACTGGAGAGTGTGATGGATAAACTTAATACCAAGTACTGGTATGCTAATATGCAGGAGAAAGATGAAGAAAGTTACCAGGAATATATAGAAGCTTTGATTAAAAGGGTGGATATTCCTATCAAGGCGGTTCTTGGAAGAAGCCGTATATCAGTAACGGATTTTGTCAACCTTCAGGTTGGAGATATCATACGATTGGATTCCAATGTAGAAGAAGATTTAAATGTCTATGTTGGTAATATAAAGAAATTTACCGCTTTACCCGGTTCTGATAAAGATAAATATGCTGTAAGGGTAACGTCGGTGTTTAGAGAGGGGGAGAATTAGAAGCATGGACGGAATGTTGTCACAAGATGAAATAAACGCATTGCTCAGCGGCGGTTCCGATGCCGAGAGCGATACTTCAGAGTCCGGCTCAACATTAGAGGTTAGTGCCCCTGAGGTAGACAGTGACCTTTTAAGTGAAATTGAAAAGGATGCCGTAGGTGAAGTTGCTAATATAAGCATGGGTTCCTCGGCAACAACCTTGTTTTCATTGGTTAACCGTAAGGTAAATATTACAACCCCGGTGGTTACTTTGGCCACCTGGGAAAGTGTGTTAACAGAGTATGAAAAACCATGTGTGTTTATCCAGATTAAATATACCGTAGGTTTGGATGGCTCAAACATCTTGATTTTAAAAGAACATGATGTTAAAGTTATTACAGATTTAATGATGGGTGGCGATGGCAGCAATACTGACGGAGAACTTGGCGAGCTGCATCTGAGTGCGATTTCAGAGGCTATGAACCAGATGATGGGAGCTTCGGCAACCTCGCTTTCAACGATGCTGAGCAAGATGATTGATATCAGTCCTCCGGAAGCGAGTCTGGTTGATTTGACTGAGTTTAAGTCCGGCGCCGATATTGCACCGTTCTTGGCGGGTACTTTTGTAAGAATTGTATTCCGTATGCAGATTGAGGATTTGGTTGATTCAACGATTATGCAGCTGTATCCGGTAGATTTTGCAAAAGATCTCTGCACCACTTTCTTATCTAATCAGTTGGGAGAGGAAGCTGAAGCTCCTCCCGAACCGGCACCGGCAGCACCGGCGCCTGCTCCGGCTCCTGCACCGCAGGCACAGGCAGCGCCTCAGATGGATATGAGTCAGCAGGCGGCGCCACAGATGCAAATGCCTCAGATGGATATGAGCCAGATGCAGATGATGCCACAGATGGGAATGCCTATGATGCCGATGGGGATGCCGCAGATGCAGCCTAATATGAATATCCAGCCGGCACAGTTCCAGAGTTTTGCACCGGGATTTAATCCGATGCAGCCGCAGGAAAACATTGATTTGATCAAGGATGTCCCGCTGGAGGTAACGGTGGAACTCGGAAGAGCTTCCAAATCCATTTCAGATATTTTGGACTTTGCACCGGGTACTATCATAGAACTTGATAAGATTGCAGGTGAACCCATAGATGTACTTGTTAACGGCAAGTTTGTGGCTAAGGGAGAAGTTGTAGTAATTGAAGAAAGTTTTGGTGTTAGAGTAACTGAAATTATTAAATAGAATTTTCTATAAGTATCATTAAAATAATATTGATAGGAGAGAAAATAATGGCAAAGAATATTTTGGTATGTGATGATGCAGCGTTCATGCGTATGATGATTAAGGATATCTTGACAAAGAACGGATACAACATTGCAGGTGAGGCTGAAAATGGTCTTAAGGCGGTTGAAAAGTACAATGAACTCAAACCTGATCTTGTACTTATGGATATAACCATGCCTGAGATGGATGGTATTCAAGCCTTGAAGAAGATTAAAGAGACAGATCCGGGTGCGACAGTAATTATGTGTTCAGCTATGGGTCAGCAGGCAATGGTTATTGAATCTATTCAGTCAGGTGCCAAGGATTTCATTGTTAAGCCTTTCCAGGCTGACCGTGTTTTGGAAGCAGTGAAGAAGGTAGTTGGTTAATGATACTTACTGTTTCAAGCAGTATGAATTCCTATTTGCAGTTTATGACTGTGCTTATTCTCTTTGTCTTTGTTTTGGGTATTACCTGGTTTGTAACAAAATGGATCGGGGGATACCAGAAGACAATGTCAAAAAATGTCAATATTGAAGTGGTTGAAACATTTCATCTGGCAAATAATAAGTACATTCAGATTATTCGTGTTGGGAAGAAATATTTGGCAGTAGCAATTGGGAAAGATTCTGTTACAATGTTAACAGAGGTATCGGAGGAAGATATTGTGCTTTCTGACGGTACGGATGGTATACAGCCCAGTTTTAAAGAGTTATTGGAAAAACTGCAAAAGAAAAAACTTTTGAATATTGAAGATGACCGAAATAAGGATGAGTAGGCGATAAGGATGAAAAAATTTTTTTCCGGACATCACATAAAAAGAGTGGTATGCCTGCTATTTCTTGCAGGCATATTGTTTGCCATAGTTTTTGTGGGCGGAAAAGATATTGTATATGCAACAGAAAGCCCCTATGTGGAGTCAAATCTGACCGGAACGACAGCGGAAAGAACTAATATTAACGAGCCGGGATCATCAGAAGATCAAGATGATCTGCGTGAACTAAATATTGCTAATACGGTGACGGTTACATATAACAATGGTAATGGTACTTTGAATGGCGCTCTGCGGATTCTGATTACCCTTACTTTAATTGCTATTGCACCGTCATTGATTATTATGTTAACCTCGTTTACTAGAATAATCATTGTTCTGCATTTTACGAGGGCGGCACTTAATACGCAGTCTGCACCACCGAATAATGTACTTATCGGATTGGCGCTGTTTCTGACGTTTTTTATTATGCAGCCGACTATTACCAATGTCTATAACGAGGCAATTGTTCCGTTTGAAGCGGGGGAGTTTGATCAGACAGAGGCATTGGAGGCGGCACAGCATCCAATTCGGGAATTTATGTATCCCCATACCCAGAAGAAAGATGTTGGCGTTTTTATGGAAATAAGCGGGACTGAATGGAGTGGTGAACTGGATGATATTCCGTTTAGTGTGCTGGTTCCGTCTTTTATAATAAGTGAACTCAGGACCGCATTCATAATAGGCTTTTTGATATATATTCCGTTTATTGTAATAGATATGGTAGTAGCATCTACCCTTATGGCGATGGGTATGATGATGCTGCCGCCGACAACGATATCCATGCCGTTTAAGATTTTGCTGTTTGTATTGGCGGACGGCTGGAATCTGATAATAGGAAGTCTGGTAAAGACATTTTATTAATGAAAGAAAGGAGTGCTTGATATGACAATAGACGACGTGACCGCGATTGCCTCGGAAGCTTTGTTTACTATTATCAAGACTGCGGCGCCGCCGCTTTTGATTTCATTGTGTGTAGGTCTTATGTTAAGTATATTTCAAACGGTTACATCCATTCAGGAGCAGACGCTTACCTTTGTACCAAAGATTTTGTCGATTTTCCTTACAATAATGCTATTAGGACATTGGATGATGAATAATATGACAGGTTATATGATTGCCCTGTGGGAAAACTTTAGTGTATATATAAGGTAGTCTAATGATAGATTTTACATTTACTTATGCGGATTTGGAATATTTTTTACTCATAGTGGTGCGGGTGACCTGCTTTATATATATAGCACCGTTTTTTAGTCTGAATAATACACCGCGCCGTGTAAGGGTTGGACTTGGAATACTTATATCCTATCTGCTTTTTGTCTCATTGGATCATAACGAGGTTGTATACAGTACTGTGACGGAATATGCGATTATCGTTATGAAAGAAGCTGTGGTGGGATTTCTGATAGGCTGGGGAGCACAGCTTTGTACGACTGTTGCGGCCTTTGCGGGAAATATCTCCGATATGGAGGTCGGTCTGTCCATGGTAAACCTTATGGACCCGGCCACCAGGCAGAACGCTACATTCAGCGGTGTTTATTATCAATATATGTTCACATTATTTTTGATCATAAGCGGTATGTATCAATACCTGCTTAGAGCATTGATAGATACTTTTACTCTTATACCGGTTAACGGTGCTGTTTTTAATATGGATTCATTGATTGCCTCTATGATAACTTTTATGTCAGACTATGTTATGATCGGTTTCAGAATCTGTATGCCGATATTCTGTGTTATCCTGTTGCTTAATTGTGTTCTTGGCGTACTTGCCAAGGTGGCGCCGCAGATGAATATGTTTGCGGTTGGTATGCAGCTTAAGGTACTTACCGGACTTTCAATAATGTTTTTGACGGTAAGGATGCTTCCGGGGGCAGGAGATTTTATCTTTCAGGAAATGAAGACTATGATTACGGCGTTTGTCGAGGGAATGATATAATATGATATTGGAATATAATCTCCAGTTTTTTGCAAAAGACGGTCCTGGCGGTGAAAAAACCGAAGAACCGACTGCCAAGAAGTTAAGTGATGCAAGAAACGAAGGACAGGTTGCGAAAAGCCGTGAAATTACAAACGCTTTTGAGTTACTTGCGCTTTTTCTTGTTATGAAGTTCTGGACCGGGCATATGGGAGATATCTTTGTTGGGCTATTCAATAATATATATACACAGATTCCGGAGTATATCAAACTTTATGACGGTAGTATTCAGCAGATTACTTTTCGTGCGATTTTTTTAAAATTGATGTATAGTGTCCTTTCAATTATCGCACCTGTGCTTCTACTCGGATTTTTGGTAGCCTTTGTGTGTAATCTCTTGCAGGTAAAGTGGAAAGTTACAACTAAGCCGCTTCAGCCTAAGCTAAGCAGATTAAATCCTTTTAGCGGGATAAAGCGACTGTTTTCGGTTAATTCCCTGTTTGAACTCTTAAAGTCAATTCTTAAGATAGGAATTATTGTATATGCGGTTTACAGTTATCTGAAAAAGAAGGCTCCAAGTATATTCCTGCTGTATGGTCTGACCGTAAACCAGTCCATAGTACAGATAGGAAATCTTGTTATTAATATGGGTATAAGGATAGCAATGTTTTACATGTTTGTTGCGGCCGGGGATTATATTTATCAGAAGGTCAAATTCAAGAAAGATATGAAGATGACCAAGCAGGAAGTTAAAGATGAATATAAAAATCAGGAAGGTGATCCCAAGGTAAAGAGCAAACAGAGACAGCGTATGATGGAGGCATCCAGACGGCGTATGATGAGTGCATTGCCGCAGGCTGACGTAGTAATTACCAACCCTACGCATTATGCGGTTGCTATCAAGTATGATCCGGAGCTTTATGATGCTCCGTATGTTGTGGCCAAAGGAGCCGATTATCTTGCACAGAAGATTAAAGAAGCTGCAAGAGAGAATAATATTGAAATCGTAGAAAACAAACCGCTTGCCAGGATGCTGTATGCCAATGTGGATGTCGGAAGTATAGTTCCGCCGGAGCTGTATCAGGCTGTAGCGGAAGTTCTTGCGTTTGTATACCATCTGCAGGGTAAGGTATAATAGAAAGGAGGAGAGGACATGCCGAAAATGAAAAAAGCGGATGTTGGTGTAGCGATATATTTGCTTGCTGCATTTACCATGATGATCATTCCTATTACGTCAGGCATTCTGGATGTATTACTTGCATTTAATATATCTGTTGCCTTTACCGTAATGTTTGGCTGTATGTTTGCCAATGAAGTACTGAATATGTCCTTTTTCCCTACTATTCTGTTATTTACAACCGTATTCAGGATTTCGCTTAACATATCCTCTACCAGACTTATTCTGACCACCGGACAGCCCGGTAATGTCGTTGAAACATTTGGACAGTATGTGGGCGGCGGTGACCTTGTTATCGGCGTTATAGTCTTTATTATAATGATCATCGTACAGTTTATGATCATCAACAAAGGTTCCGAGCGTGTTGCTGAGGTAACCGCAAGATTTACACTGGATGCTATGCCGGGTAAGCAGATGGCTATTGATGCCGACCTCAATACCGGTGCAATTACCGATGCAGAGGCTAAGATAAGACGTGAGAAAATTCAGGAAGAGGCTAATTTCTTCGGTTCTATGGACGGTGCCGTAAAGTATGTTAAGGGAGATGCGACTGCCGGACTTGTTATTACTGCGGTTAACCTTATCGGAGGCGCTCTGATGGGAATGTGGAGACAGGGTATGACCCTCAATGAAGCCATGAACCGCTATATGATACTGACAATCGGTGATGGTCTGGTTAGTCAGATTCCGTCGCTTCTTATTTCACTTTCTACAGGTATCCTCGTAACCAAAGGTTCTAAGGAGGCTGATTTTGGTACCGTTCTGGTAAGTCAGCTTTTCGGTGTACCCAAGGTGCTTTATATTGTGGGCTCGGTTATGATAATGCTTGGTGTGGTAACACCTTTAAATACACTTATATTTTTAAGCTTTGGACTGTGCTTCATAATAGTTGCAAGAATTATTTCCGGAAATATCGAAACGGCAGAGATTGAGCATGAGGTTGATATTGAGGAGGCTGCGGCGGAAGAAATAAGACAGCCTGAAAATGTTACTTCCCTGCTTCAGGTAGACCCGATCGAACTGGAGTTTGGTTACGGTATTATTCCACTGGCCGATGTCAATCAGGGCGGTGACCTTTTGGATCGTGTTGTTATGATCCGTAGACAGATTGCACTGGAGCTTGGTACCGTGGTGCCGATTATCCGTCTGCGTGATAATATACAGCTTAATCCCAATCAGTACATAATTAAGATAAAAGGTGTGCAGGTCAGTGAGGGCGAGATTCTCTTTGACCACTATATGGCTATGAATCCGGGTTATGTGGAGGAAGAGATTACAGGTATTCCTACTTTTGAACCCTCTTTCCATCTGCCGGCCATCTGGATTACCGAGGGACAGAGGGAACGTGCGGAGAGTATGGGATATACGGTTGTAGATCCGCCTTCCATTATTGCGACTCATTTGACCGAAGTAATAAGGCACTACATAGCAGAACTGCTTACCAGACAGGATGTACAGAATCTGGTCAACAACTTAAAGGAGAGCAATCCGTCACTTGTGGAGGAACTTGTTCCGAAGCTGCTTGGACTTGGTGAGATACAGAAGGTATTGCAAAATCTGCTTGGAGAGGGTATTTCCATAAGAGACCTTCTTACTATTTTTGAAACCCTGGCAGATTATGCATCAACTACAAGAGATACAGATATTCTTACCGAATATGTAAGGCAGAGTCTTAAGAGGGCTATTTCCAATAAATTTTTCCCTGCAAATGAGACTACCAGTGTAGTTACGCTGGATCCGAAACTGGAGCAGGAGATAATGGGAAGTGTGAAACAGACCGAGCAGGGAGCATATCTTACGCTTGATCCTGCCAAGACCAAAGCGATCATGGATTCGGTAGGAGTTGAAACAAAGAAACTGGAAGATCTTGGAAAGATTCCGATAGTTATTACTTCTCCTATTGTTCGTGCATATTTTAAGAAATTAACGGAAGATTATTTTAAGGACCTTGTTGTCGTATCATATAATGAGGTAGAGTCCAATATTGAATTACAGTCTGTTGGGATGGTGACAGCATAATGATAATTAAGAA